>NZ_JBHFJB010000112.1:52476-60356 GCF_057334555.1 Pseudomonas sp. AGC41 | reverse complement strand
GCTCAAGGCCTATGACGAGCAGGGCCGGCTGACCGCCGAGCAGGATCCGTTGGGCGCGGTGACCGAATACCGCTACGACGAAGCCGGACGGCTGGTGGCGCTGATTCCCCCTGAAGGCGAGCCGACATCCTACGAATACCGTAACGGTTTCCTGCACGCCCGGCAGCGCGGCAAAGCCGTGTGGACCTACCGGCGTAATGCCCAGGGCGACGTGATCGAGGCCATCGACCCGGATCGTCACAGCACCTGGTATGCCTATGACGCCCGTGGGCAACTGCTCTCGATCCGCTATGCGGACGGCGGCACCCACCACTTTGTCCGCAATAGCCAGGGCCAGCTGACCGAAGAAACCCTGCCCGACGACAGCCAGCGGAGTTTTTCCTACGACACCTTGGGGCGGCTGCTGACCCGCAAGGACGAACATGGCGCCGTCACCCATTACCAATGGGACGCCGTCGGCCGACTGCTGCAAACCACCCTGCCCACCGGCGCCACCCGCGCCTGGAGCTACAACGCCTACGGCAAGGTCACCGCCGAACGCGACGAACTGGGGCGCATCACCCGCTACGAATACGCCGACGACCTGCACCTGATCAGCCGGCGGCTCAATCCCGATGGCAGCGAACTGAAGTATCGCTACGACTCGGCGCGGCTGCTGCTCACCGAAATCGAGAACGAATCCGGCGAAAAATATCAGCTGGCCTACACGCCCAACGGATTGATCCGACAGGAAACCGGCTTCGACGGCCAGCGCACCGGCTACGCCTACGACCTCAATGGCCACCTGCTGGAAAAGACCGAGTTCGGTGCCGATGGCAGCCAGCGGCTCACCGCCTACCAGCGCGACAGCGCCGGCCGCCTGTTGCGCAAAACCTTGCCCGACGGCAAACCGTCGAGTACCGCTACGACGCCCTCGGCCGGCTGGTCAGCGTCGAGGACGGCCACTGGCCGCTGGCCTACGAATACGACAACCAAGACCGCCTCGTCGCCGAACACCAGGGCTGGGCCACCCTGCGCTATCGCTACGACGAGGCCGGCCGGCTGGCCTACTGCCGCCTGCCCGACCGCAGCATCCTCAATTACCGCCACCTCTCCGGTGGCGCGCTGCTGGCCATCGACCTCAACGGCGAGTGCCTGACCGAACACCGCTTCACCGGTACCCGCGAACGCCAGCGCCAGCAAGGCCTGCTGCTCAGCGACTACAGCTACGACGAACAGGGCCGCCTCAAAGCCCAGACCGTGTGGCAGACCCAGCAGAAACAACTGTTCTGGCGCGACTATTCCTACAGCGCCAACGGCAACCTCGCCACGCTGTCCGACACCCGAAACCGACGCGCCTACCACTACGACCCGCAAGATCGCCTGCTGCGCATCGACTACGCCCACAGCCAGCCCCCCGGAGCACTTTTCCCACGACCCGGCCGGCAACCTGCTGCTGCACGACCGCCCCGGCCCGACCACCCTCAAGGGCAACCGCCTGCTGATGGAGGGCGACCGCCACTACGACTACGACGCCTACGGCAACCTGATCCGCGAACGCCGCGGCAAAGCCCAGTGCCTGGTCACCGAATACCGCTACGACAGCCAACACCGCCTGATCGGCCACACCAGCCCGGACGGCAACGAAACGTCCTACCGCTACGACGCCTTCGGCCGACGCATCGAAAAGACCGTGGACGGCCAGACCACCGAATTCATCTGGCAAGGCGACCAGCTCATCGCCGAAAGCAGCGACCACCATTACCAAAGCTACGTCTACGAACCCGGCACCTTCCGCCCCCTCGCCCTGCTCGAAGGCCAAGGCCCGAAAAAAGCCACGCCGTTCTACTACCACAACGACCACCTCGGCACGCCCCAGGAACTGACCAGCCATCAAGGCGAAATCGTCTGGGCGGCGCGCTACACCGGCTACGGCAAACTCACCAAACTCGCCCACGGCGCCGGCAAACAACTGACCCAACCGCTGCGTTTCCAAGGCCAGTACCACGATTTGGAAAGCGGCCTGCATTACAACCGGCACCGGTACTACAATCCGGACACGGGGCGGTATCTCACCGCGGATCCGAGCAAACTGGCGGGTGGGCTCAATGGATATCGGTACACCCTGAACCCGACGGGGTGGGTGGATCCGTTGGGGTTGGCGTGTCAGTGCCCCGGCGATATCGACGCCGATGGACCGTTTAGCGAAATTGTGCCGGGTGGAGGTTTGGCTGCGCATGAGGCCCGTGGTGGGCATTTGATAGAAAAACATGTGGGCCGTTCCGAAGATCAACTAAGGAGGCGCCTTGACTCGGAGCCTCACGTACCTACCGCTTCTACATTTTCGGATAGGGCTACGGCAGAGTCAGCTGTTTCCAGCGTACTAAGGGCTAGAAAGGCAGATGTAGATGGTTTCTTAAATAACAGATTGAGAACATCGCTTACCTTACAGCAATCCTTTACCTCTCCAGTTGGAGTCGGCGTTATACGTGAAGCTGGAATCCTAGAACCGCTGTCGGTCGTGGTCTTAGTTCTTAGAAAGTCCGACCGATCACCAACGGGATATAATTTACTCACAGAATTTATTGAAAAATATGAAAGATAAATACCCAGAGCTCTTCCAATTTTTTGGATGTTATTTTCATCAAGATTGGATGTGTGAGTCATCAGAACCCGACGAAATAATCAGGGCCTTTGTATTGGACTCCGCACCTGAAATCATAACGATGGTGACAAACGAAATTTATAGGTTGCTAGCAATGGAGCTCAGCGAAGAAAAAATTAAAGAATTTATTATGGATGACATGCCTTGCAATTATTGCTATTGGATGAACTGGGAGTCTGGGGAGTTATGGCTAAAGCACATTCTGAACATACTGAATAATAATGACGCAGCCCCTTTTCATGAACAATAAGGAAGCAGCCGCACGCAGGTCAGCAGGTAAATGAGAAGCCGGCGCGTCCGGCATCTGGTCAGTTGAGTCATTCTTGCCTAACACACCGCCATCGCGAGCAAGCTCGCCCCCACAAGGGAGCGCCTAAATCTAGATGCCCACTCCAAGCCGATCATCGCGTTCGATTGTGCAAATACGGAACCCAATCCCAACGCGCCCCTCAATCCCAGAGAGACCACGTATCACTCGGAGCGCCCCGTCATGAACCACCCCACCCTGACCTTCGCCCAACTCCACCCCGGTGATCGCTTCACCCAGCCCGCCGATCACCGCCTGTTTACCAAACTCACCGCCAGTACCGCCCGTGAGCACAGCGTGCATTCGATCAATCTGAAGGAGGAAGGCTTTGGCTACACGGAAGATCCCATCGAAACGCTGGCCGGGGATGCCCCGGTCGAGTACGTCCCGGTGGGCGGCCCATTACGCGCTGGAGGATGAGGACTGGGGCTGCTGCGCAGCCCAGCGGGAGCAAGCTCCCTCGCCACGGGTCACTCATCTTTGAATGACGCGTTAGGCAGATGGCATCTGACAGACCGCTATCGCGAGCAAGCTCGCTCCCACCAAGATATGCATCAGGCCCGCTTTCAAGAGGGTTTTCCAGCGCAAACACCCGCGCAGATGCCTACCCGCGCGCATTCCCAGTAAATACCCACCTGCAACGCCTCAACCTATCGTAATCTCGCATCTGCACAAGCCCTGCCCCGAATCCGGCCGAGATCCCATTTCAAATGCCTTCCATTTATCAACTCAAACCCGCCTTCCAGAATTTGCTTCGCCCCACCGTCCAACGTCTTTACAACAAGGGCGTCACCGCCAACCAGGTCACGCTCCTGGCGGGTGCTGTGTCGGTGTTGGTGGGGGCGGTGATTGCGTGGTTCGCCAGCCATCCGTGGGTTTTCATTCTGGTGCCGGTCTGGATGTTCTTGCGCATGGCCTTGAACGCGGTGGATGGCATGCTGGCGCGGGAGTTTGGCCAGCAATCGAATCTGGGCGCGTACCTCAATGAGCTATGCGATATCATCGCCGACGCTGCCTTGATCCTGCCTTTTGCCTTGTTTGCCGATACCAGCCTGTTGCTCGTGTTGTTGGTCACGCTGTTGGCGTTGTTCAGCGAATACGCCGGCGTGCTGGGGGCGATGGTCGGGGCTTCGCGGCGCTACGACGGACCGATGGGCAAGAGTGATCGCGCCTTCGTGTTTGGCGTGCTCGCGACCGGTATTGCCCTGGGTTGGCTCGGGGCGCTGTGGGTTGATGGTGTGATGGCGGTGGTTGCCGCCCTGCTGGTTTATACCTTGGTCAATCGGGTCCGTCATGGCCTGAGCCAGGTGTCGGAAAACGCTCCCTCAGCATAAGGAAGTTGCAATGCGCGAAGCCCAGGAACTGACGTTCACCACCCACGATGGCGTGGAGTTGTTCTACCGGCACTGGCCGGCTGTCGAGGCCGCGACGGGTGAACCCCGTCAGGCTGTGTTGTTGTTTCACCGCGGCCATGAACACTCCGGGCGCATCGCGCATCTGGTGGATGAGCTGGATCTGCCCGGGTTCGAGTTTTTCGCCTGGGACGCACGCGGCCACGGCCAGTCGCCTGGCGAACGCGGCGACAGCCCGAGTTTTGCCACCAGCGCGCGGGATGTGCAGACCTTCTGTGACCACATCGGCGCAACGCACCAGATCGACGAACAGAACATCGCCGTGGTGGCGCAAAGCGTCGGTGCGGTGATCGCATCCACCTGGGTTCACGATTACGCACCACGCATCCGCTCGCTGGTGCTGGCGTCGCCGGCCTTCAAGGTCAAGCTCTACGTGCCGTTTGCCCGTCCGGGCCTGGCGCTGATGCGCAAGTTTCGTGGCAACTTTTTCGTCAACAGTTACGTCAAGGCCAAGTTCCTCAGCCATGACCCGGAGCGAGTGGCGTCCTACGACAGCGATCCGCTGATCACCAAGGCCATTTCGGTGAACGTGCTGCTGGGCCTGTACGAAGCCGCCGACCGGGTTGTCGCCGACGCGCAGGCAATCCAGGTGCCGACGCAGTTGTTGATCTCCGGTTCCGACTTCGTGGTGCATCGCAAACCTCAGGAGCAGTTCTTCGAGCGGCTGGGCAGCCTGCACAAGGAGAAGCACATCCTGCCGGGTTTCTTCCACGACACCCTCGGCGAGAAAAATCGCGCACCGGCGATTGCCAGTGCCCGTCGTTTTATCCTGCAAAATTTTGCCCGTCCGCTGGAGCGTCCTTCCCTGCTGGACGCCGATCGCCTCGGCGTGACCTGCGCCGAAGCCGAAACCCTGGCCACGCCGTTGCCCCACAACTCGTTGCGCGACCTTTACTGGCGCATGACCCGCGCCAGCATGCGCTTTGGCAGCAAGCTGTCCGCCGGGGTGAAGCTGGGCTTCGACACCGGGTTCGACTCCGGCAGTACCCTGGATTACGTCTATCGCAACCGTCCGACCGGCACGTCAGCGCTGGGCAAGATGATCGACCAGAACTACCTGAATTCCATCGGCTGGCGCGGCATTCGCCAACGCAAGGTGCACGTCGAAGAGTTGCTGCGCCTGGCGATGGGCAAATTGCGCGAGCAGGACCGCGAAGTGCGCATCGTCGACATCGCCGCCGGACACGGCCGCTACATTCTCGAGGCGCTGCAAGGCGTCAGCCCGTTGCCGGAGTCGATCCTGCTGCGCGACTACAGCGACATCAACGTGCGCGACGGCAGTGCGCTGATCGTAGAAAAAGGTTTGGGCGATATCGCCCGATTCGTCAAAGGCGATGCCTTCGACCGCCAGGATCTCGCAGCCCTGGAACCCAAGCCGACCCTCGCCGTGGTGTCGGGCCTGTACGAATTGTTCGCCGATAACCAGATGGTCGGCGGGTCTCTGGCTGGCCTGGCCGAAGCGGTGGAGCCCGGTGGTTTCCTGGTCTACACCGGCCAGCCGTGGCACCCGCAGCTGGAACTGATCGCCCGTGCCCTGACCAGCCACCGCGCCGGCCAGGCCTGGGTGATGCGTCGGCGCACTCAAGCGGAAATGGACCAACTGGTTGAGGCGGCGGGTTTCCGCAAGATCACCCTGCGGGTCGATGAGTGGGGCATCTTCAGCGTTTCGCTGGCTCAGCGAGTCCAGTAATGAGCGCGGTCATTGCTCCGGCCCGCGAACCCGCGCTGCTGAAACCGGCGGTGCTCTGGCTGCTGTTACTGGCGCCGCTGTTTTTCAGCACCTACGGCTTCGCCACCTGGGTCACGGCCCAGCGTGACGATGTCGGCACGCTGGTGTTCGCTTGGGAAAGCCACATGCCGTTCCTGGCCTGGACGATCGTGCCGTACTGGTCGATTGACCTGCTGTACGGCCTGTCCCTGCTGCTGCCCAACAGCCGCGACGAACTCAAGCGCCACGCCCTGCGTCTGCTCACGGCGCAGGTGATTGCCGTCAGTTGCTTCCTGCTCTGGCCGCTGACGTTCACCTTTGCCCGACCGGAAATGGACGGAGTGTTTGGCTGGATGTTCGACGTGCTGGCCGGCTTCGACAAGCCGTTCAACCAGGCGCCGTCGCTGCACATCGCATTGCTGGTGATCCTCTGGGTCTGTTATGAGCGTCACTTGCAAGGATTCTGGCGCTGGTTGATGCACGGCTGGTTCGCCCTGATTGGCGTGTCGGTGCTGACCACTTATCAACACCATTTTGTCGACCTGCCCACCGGTGCGCTGGCCGGTTGGTTGTGCGTCTGGCTGTGGCCGCTGGACCGACCGAGTCCACTGCGAAGTGCACGCCTGACGCGCGACCCGGCGCGCCTGCGACTGGCCTTGCGTTATGGCGCGGGCGCCGCAGTGTTCTTCACGTTGGCGTTCGCCTTCGGCGGCGCGTGGCTCTGGCTGGTCTGGCCGGCGGTCGCGGTGCTCATGGTGGCGTTGAATTACCTGGCGTTCGGCGCCAGTGGCTTCCAGAAGCGTGAAGATGGCCGGCTGAGCCCGGCGGTGCGCTGGTTGCTGGCGCCCTATCTGGCGGCGGCGTGGATCAATTCCCGCGTATGGACGCGCAAGCATCCGCAACCGGATCTGGTCGAGGATCGCGTCTGGCTCGGGCGGATTCCTACGTCGGCAGAACTGCGGGGCAACTCGTTCAACGCCGTGCTCGACCTTTGTGCGGAACTGTCCATGGACAGCTCAGCCATCGCCTATCGCACCTTGCCGGTTCTCGACCTCAGCGCACCGACCGCCGAACAATGCCTGAGCGCCGCGCAGACCATCGAACACCTGCGCCAGCACGGGCCGGTGCTGGTTTGCTGCGCCTTGGGTTACTCGCGTAGCGCCACGGCCGTGGCGGCGTGGTTGCTGCACAGCGGTCGGGCCGACAGTGTCGAGGCGGCCATCGCCCGGATCCGCCGTGCGCGCCCGGGTGTCGTATTGCACCCGGCCCATCGCCAGGCGCTGGAACAAATGTCCACAGGTTCAGGGAGTCGTCATGAGCAGTGACATGGAACTGCACACCGTGGCGAGCCTGCTGCGGCGCGGTCATTCACTAGACCAGCTCTCCACCGGCCTGACCCTGCTGGCGGCGCTGATCGGCCTGGGCCAATGGCTGGTCGGCAGCGTCGATCCATGGCTGCTGTTGCTGAGCTTCGGCGTGTTCGTCCTCGGCCTGCAGGAAAAATATCTGGCGTTTCGCGTGGCCTTTGATGCCGATCTGTTTCAGATCGTCGCGGATGCCGGCAAACCGCTGACCGAACGCACCCAGGCGCTGGACGCCGCCCTCGCCAACCTCGGCCTGCAACCGGTCGAGCGTGGCGGGCGGTCATGGCCCGAGCGCAGCCACGGTTCCATGCGCCTGCTTCGCCGCCAAGCCTGGCTGGTGGCTACGCAAGCGGTGTTGACGGTGAGTTTCGTATTGGCGAGCCCCTGGCTGGTTTACTCGGGCCTTGGAACTTAAACAGGAAATAAATGGCTTTTGTGGCGGGGG
>NZ_JBHFJB010000112.1:50665-52456 GCF_057334555.1 Pseudomonas sp. AGC41 | reverse complement strand
GGAGGGCGAAGCCCTCCCCCATGATCTGCCTGATAAACCGCGACCTCAGTGCTAGGGCTACTTCGTAGCCCAGCGGGAGCAAGCCCCCCCGCCACATTGTTTGCCTGCGATAGATGTCGCATAACTTCAAGCTTTCAGGACAAGGAATCCTCATGTTCGAACCCGTGGTCGCCAACCTCATCACCTCCGCCGCGCGGATGGTCACCGGTGCTCGCAGCCTGTGGCTCGGCTGCGCGCCCACGCCGGTGCAGCGGATCTATTTCGCCAATCACAGCAGCCACGGCGACTTCGTGCTGCTCTGGGCCTCGCTACCGCCGGTGCTGCGCAAGCTGACTCGGCCCGTCGCTGGCGCCGACTATTGGCAAACCAGCCCGATGCGCCGCTACATCATCAACCGGGTGTTCAACGGCGTACTGGTGGATCGCGAGCGCAAGGATCCTTCCTCCAGCCCATTGCAGCCGATGCTCGATGCGCTGGAGAACGGCGACTCGCTGATCATCTTCCCCGAGGGCACGCGTAACCCGGATGAAGGCCTGCTGCCGTTCAAGAGCGGGATCTACCACCTGATGAAAAGCCACCCCGGGGTCGAGGTGATCCCGGTGTGGATCGCCAACCTCAACCGCGTCATGCCCAAGGGCCGCGTACTGCCCTTGCCGCTGCTGTGCACCACCAGTTTCGGCGCGCCGCTGTGCATCGAAGAAGGCGAAAGCAAAGAGCAATTCCTTGAACGCAGCCGCGCCGCACTGCTGGCGCTGGCCCCGGAGCACGTCTGACATGGATCGATATACCCTGATGTTGTTTGGCGGGATCGGCGCGATTCTGCTGCTGGCTTCGCTGGTCGGTTTCATTCTCAAGCTGCGGACCAAAGGCGCACCGAACTCGGTCATCGAGAACCTCAATGCGCGGATCAATGCCTGGTGGATCATGGTGCTGGTGATCGGCATCGCGTTCTGGCTGGGCAACGCGGCGGTGATCCTGTTGTTCTACGCCGTGTCGTTCTACGCGCTACGGGAATTTCTCACGCTGACGCCCACCCGGCGCAGCGATTACCCAGCCCTGGTGGCCGCGTTCTACCTGGCGCTGCCGCTGCAATACCTGCTGATCTATTACGACTGGTACGGGCTATTTTCCATCTTCATTCCGGTGTACGTGTTCCTACTACTGCCGATCCTCGCGTCCCTTGGCGGCGACAGCACGCACTTCCTGGAGCGCGCCTCCAAAGTACAGTGGGGCTTGATGATCGCGGTGTTCTGCATCTCCTTTGTACCGGCGTTGCTGACCTTGGACATTGCCGGTTTCGAAGGGCGCAACCTGCTCTTGATCGCCTATCTGGTGATCGTGGTGCAACTGTCGGATGTGTTGCAGTACGTGTGCGGCAAGTTGTTCGGCAAGCACAAGATCGCACCGAACCTGTCACCGTCGAAAACCGTCGAGGGCTTTGTCGGTGGCATTTTCCTGGCCTCGCTGATTGGCGGCGCGTTGTGGTGGATCACCCCGTTCAACCCATGGCAGTCGTTCCTCATTGCCTTGCTGATCAACCTGCTGGGGTTTGCCGGCGGCATCGTCATGTCGGCGATCAAGCGCGACCGAGGCGTCAAGGATTGGGGGCACATGATCGAAGGCCACGGCGGCATGCTCGACCGCTTGGATTCGGTGTGCTTCGCCGCACCGATCTTTTTTCATCTGGTTCGGTATTGGTGGACTTGAAATAAACCTGTGAGGCTGAAGAGGTTTCTGTGGCGGGGGGGGGTGCTCCCGCTGTGATGCGTAGCAGACCCAAGATATTAGGGC
>NZ_JBHFJB010000112.1:45262-50609 GCF_057334555.1 Pseudomonas sp. AGC41 | reverse complement strand
CCCCCCCCCCCCCCCCACAAAGGCGGTTCGCAGGGCGAGTCAGTGCGCCAGCATGTTGTGATGCACGCTGTACATGATCCACAGCGACAGCCCCACCAACAGCGCAATCACCACGGTCGAGAACACCAGTGCCGTGAGGTTCCAGCGTTGTTGCGGTGAGAAGTTCAGGTGCAGGAAATAGATCAGGTGCACGACGATCTGGATCACCGCAAAGATCGCCACGATCCCGGCCGTCATGGGCTTGGGCAATGTGGGATACATCACCAGGGCGAACGGAATGACGGTGAGGATGACCGACAGAACGAACCCGGTGAGGTAGGATTTTGCGCTGCCGTGGCTGGCATCGACGCTGCTCTGATGACTGCTCATTTACATCACTCCAAACAGATAGACCACGGTAAACACACAGATCCAGACCACGTCGAGGAAGTGCCAGAAAAGGCTCAGGCAGCCCAG
Source organism: Pseudomonas sp. AGC41 (assembly GCF_057334555.1). NCBI lineage: Bacteria > Pseudomonadati > Pseudomonadota > Gammaproteobacteria > Pseudomonadales > Pseudomonadaceae > Pseudomonas > Pseudomonas sp. AGC41. The sequence continues at coordinate 50,153 of NZ_JBHFJB010000112.1, read as the reverse complement.
GCGGGTGGCGTTGACGGTAGTCAGGCCGTTGCGTTGCACCTGGAACATCAACACGGCCATCCACAGCAGCCCCGTGGCGACGTGCAGGCCGTGAGTACCCACCAGCGTGAAGAAGCCGGTGAGAAAGGCGCTGCGGCTGGGGCCGTAGCCTTCGGCGATGAGTTTCTGGAACTCATGGATTTCCATGCCGATGAACGCCAGGCCAAGGCCAAACGTTAGCCCGAGCCAGGCCAATACCTTTTGCTTGTGCCCGGCGCTCAGCGCGAGCATGGCGAAGCCGTAGGTGATGCTGCTGAACAGCAGGATGAAAGTTTCCGTGAGGACGTAGGGCAACTCGAAGATATCGGCCGCGCCGGGCCCACCGGCGACGCTCTGGCCGAGTACCGCATAGGTCGCGAATAACGTCGCGAACAGAATGCAGTCGGTCATCAGGTAGATCCAGAACCCGAACAGGGTCATGGAGCTCGCGTCCGAATGCCCGTGTTCGGATTCCGGCGCGGTGGCGTGTGGCTGAACGAGATTGGACATGGGTCAAGCCTCCGCCAGTGCCTTGATACGTTGGTTTTCGATGCGCGCCACTTCTTCGGCGGGCACGTAGTAATCGATGTCGTCATCGGCGCTGCGCCAGATCACCCCACCGATGGTCGCGACCAGCCCGACGATGGCCAACCACCATATGTGCCAGACCAGGGCGAAGCACATGATCAGGCTGAACAGGCTGATGACCAGGCCCATGGCGGTGTTGCGCGGCATGTGGATGGCTTGGAAGTCGGCTTCGACGGCGGTCTTCTGGCCGCGCTCCTTCATGCCCCAGTAGGCGTCGATGCCCTCGACCACCGGCTGTTGGGCGAAGTTGTAGAACGGCGGCGGCGAGGCGGTGGACCATTCCAGGGTGCGACCGTCCCACGGGTCGCCTGTCAGGTCGCGGTTCTGGTGACGCTGGCGAATGCTGAAATAGAACTGCAGGATCTGGCAGACCACGCCGCAGAGGATGATGCCGACACCGAACAACTCCAGTTCCAGCCAGGGCCGCCACTCGGGCACGTCGAAATGGTTGAGGCGCCGGGTCATGCCCATGAAGCCTAGGAAGTAGGACGGCATGAAGGCGAAGTAGAAGCCGATGATCCAGCACCAGAACGCCGCCCGGCCCAGGCGATCGTGGAGCTTGAAGCCGAAAGCCTTGGGGAACCAGTAGGTCAGGCCACACAGGTAGCCGAACACAGCGCCGCCGATGATCACGTTATGGAAGTGCGCGATCAGAAACAGGCTGTTGTGCAACAGGAAATCCGCCCCAGGCACCGCCAACAGCACGCCGGTCATGCCGCCGATGCTGAAGGTAACGATGAAGCCGACCGTCCACAGCATCGGCGTTTCGAAGCGCACGCGCCCGCGATACATGGTGAACAGCCAGGTGAATATCTTCACCCCGGTGGGCACGGCGATGATCATGGTCATGATGCCGAAGAACGCGTTGACGCTCGCCCCCGAGCCCATGGTGAAGAAGTGGTGCACCCAGACGATGAACGACAGGATGGTGATGACAATCGTCGCCCACACCAGCGAGTGATAACCGAACAGGCGCTTGCGGCTGAAGGTGGAGGCCACCTCGGAGAAAATACCGAACGCCGGCAGAATCAGGATGTACACCTCCGGGTGGCCCCAGGCCCAGATGAGGTTGACGTACATCATCGGGTTGCCGCCCAGCTCGTTGGTGAAGAAGTGCATGTCCAGGTAGCGGTCGAGGCTCAGCATGAGCAGCGTCGCGGTGAGGATCGGGAATGACGCCAGGATCAGCACAGCCGTGCACAGTACCGTCCAGGTAAACACCGGCATGCGGAAAAGGGTCATGCCCGGCGTACGCATTTTCAGGATGGTGACGAAGAAATTCACCCCGGTGAGCAACGTCCCGACGCCGGATATCTGCAATGACCATATGTAGTAGTCCACCCCGACCCCGGGGCTGTAGGACAAGCCGGATAACGGCGGATAGGCGACCCAACCGGTGCGCGCAAACTCACCGACCGCCAGGGAGATATTCACCAGCATCGCGCCGGCCACGAACAGCCAGAAACTCAACGCATTGAGGAACGGGAACGCCACGTCGCGGGCGCCGATCTGCAACGGCACGACGATGTTCATCAAGCCGACCACCAGCGGCATTGCCATGAAAAAGATCATAATCACGCCGTGGGCAGTGAAGATCTGGTCGTAGTGTTCCGGTGGCAGGTAACCTGGCGAACCGTCGGACGCCATGGCCTGTTGCGTGCGCATCATGATCGCGTCGGAGAAACCGCGCAGCAGCATCACCAGCGCCACGACGATGTACATCACGCCGATGCGCTTGTGGTCCACCGAGGTAAACCACTCTTTCCACAGATAGGTCCATTTGCGGTAGTAGGTGATGGCGCCCATGCCAGCCAAGGCGACCAGCCCTACCACCGCCAGCGTCCACATGATGATCGGCTCATCCGTCGGGATCGCCTCAAGCGTCAGTTTTCCAAACATGTCTTACTCCTGCGCTGATCTTTGAGTCCCGACGGGAGACTCGATGCTGCCCTGCATGTCGTGCATGCGATGCTCGACTTCACGGGAACGATTCATGCCTTCGTATTTGTCGATGATGCTCTGGAACAAGTCCGGCTGGACCGATGCGTAATGTTCAATCGGGTGCTTGAACGTCGGCTTGGCAAGTCGGGCATAACTGTCCTTGTCCAACCGTCCTTGCCCCGCCCGCACGTCGGCGACCCACTTGTCGAAGCCCGCCGCATCGGTGGCGAGTGTCCGAAAGTGCATGTCGGAAAATCCCGGCCCGTTGTAGTTGGCGGCGATGCCCCGGTACTCCCCAGCCTCGTTGGCGACCAGGTGCAGTTGGGTCTGCATGCCGGCCATGGCGTAGATCTGCCCGCCCAGCGCCGGGATGAAAAACGAGGTCATGGCACCGTCCGAGGTCACGCGAAAGTTCACCGGTGTGTCCAGCGGCATGGCCAGTTCGTTGACCGAGGCAATGCCCAGCTCCGGATAGATGAACAGCCATTTCCAGTCGGTCGCGATGACCTGCACCACCAGCGGCTTGACGTCCGAATCCAGCGGTCGATACGGATCCAGCGCATGGGTCGACTTCCAGGTGACCACACCGAGAATGATGATGATCACCAGCGGGACGCCCCAAACCACCGTTTCGATCTTGCGTGAATGCGCCCACTCCGGTGTGTACTTGGCCTTGGTATTGGAGGCGCGGTACTTCACAGAAAAGACAAATGCCATGACGATGACCGGTACCACCACCAGCAACATCAATAGCGTCGAGAGAATGATCAAGTTGCGTTGATCAACGCCGACCTGTCCCTTGGGATTGAACAACACCATGTCGCAACCACCGAGCAACAGCATCCCGCCGACCAGCAACAACCTTGATAGATGCCAAGGCAGTCGAGTTCGCATGTCTTACGCTTCGCTTATTGAGTGTCTGTCAGTTGCCGAGCGATCCTGTCTTTGATCGACAGGCGCTGTTCCTTGAGTCTGCGGATGTCATCGTCCTCGACGTTGCCCGCCGATATCGATTCGGCCGCCAGGACCTGGTTATCCACGTCTGTGTATTCGTCCAGCAGCCGATCAAGTTCCGGGTCTTGCTGGCGACGCTCCTGGACCGTCTCTTTGCTGCAATTCAAATCCTGGTAGAGATCATGAGAAGCAGGCATGGCCATCTCCTTTTAGCAGTGTTGTTGGGTACACGATTTTTAGAATTGGCGTCTCCGGCGAAGTTGAGAGAAACATCTGGAAACGGTGACGAACGGCATCCTCGACAAAAAAAAAGCCCACGAGACGTGGGCAAAAGGGAAAGCTGTTGTTCCGCCTGACCGGCTCAGGATGATTGTTTACCCGCGGCCGGCGACGTTGCGGTGGAGTCCACCCGGACCGTGTGCGCCTGGTTTACCGCCCGCTCCCATTCCCTGGCATCGTGACTGCAAAAAATCTCGACTTGCCCGTTCTGGACTCGCGCCAACTCGCGAAGGCGATCCTGATTGCGCATCCGTGCCGAACGGTAGGTGTCCATCATGTATTGATAAAACCTCAGCCCCGGCGGGCAATGGCGCTCGGGCTGATGAACTTCGTCATGGAAAAAATAGGCGTCACCGGCGTGCAGCAACCAACCGTCCGGGGTGCGCAGGGCAATCCCGGCATGCCCGGCGGTGTGCCCCTGAAGCGGCACCAGGAAAATGTCCTCTTCTTCGGCGCCGATCAGCGCGCGCACCGAATCGAAGCCGAACCAGGTGTCACCTTCCGGAGCGTAGAACTCCCAGCTATCGACGCCCTGCCATTGCCGTGCCTGGAACCGTCGCCGACTTATCCAGGTGTCAGCGCTGCGGGCCGTCGCCATCTCGTCGCGCATCACATGTACCCGGGCCTGGGGAAAATCCTGGAGCCCGCCGGCGTGGTCGAAATCCAGGTGCGTCAGCAGGATGTGCCGTACATCGTTGGCATCAAATCCCAGGCGCCGCACCTGCTCCAACGCCGTGAGGCGGTGCTCGAACTGGATGTTGTTGAACACCCGAAAGAATCGGCTCAGCCGTTGCGGTGTCTGCACATCTCGCTGGCCGAAGCCGGTATCCACCAGGACCAGGCCATTGGTGTCGGTTTCAATCAACAGGCAATGACACACCAGGCACGCCGTCAGCCCCCGGCTATAGCCATCGAACAGCGCCCCGCCCACCGGGCACATGCAACCGCAGTTCAGATGGTGGATACGCATGGAGGCCTCCTGTCACGAATGGCGTGCCGGTCTGTGTTTTTACCGGACTCTTTGAAATCGACAGGAAGGAGAAAGGCGCAATTCCGCAAAGGCGACAGGCGGTGGGTATGCCAGGCCAAACATACCCTGTGGGAGCGAGCC
>NZ_JBHFJB010000112.1:40988-45232 GCF_057334555.1 Pseudomonas sp. AGC41 | reverse complement strand
CCCCCCCCCCCCCACGAGGGGTTCAGGGTTGGGGATCATCCGAGAATCAGGTGCGGCAGGAACCGGCTGGAATCCTTGGTGATCAGGCTGTCGTCTTCACGCACGCCGATGCCGGCTGCCTGGTCGCCGATGACCCAGGAGCCAACCAGGGTGTAGCTGTCGCCAAACCGTGGCAATGGCGCGAATTCCTGGAGGATGAAGGGTGCGTCGGTATACGGGCCGTCTTCCTTGACGATCAAACCGTCAGCGGTCTGCAGCTCGATGTTGGCGCCTTCCCGGGAAAAGAACGGCTTGCGCACCCAGCCCTTGGGCACGGCTTGGCTCGTGTCGGCATCCAGGTGGGCCGCGAGCAGGTTCGGGTGGCCTTTGTTGAATTCCCACAGCAGCGGCAGAATGCCCTTGTTAGAGATGATCGACTTCCAGGCCGGCTCGAAAAACTGCGTATCGCATTGGGCAATCGCAGCGCCAAACGGCTCGTGGAAGATGAACTCCCAGGCGTGCAGCTTGAACAGGTGTGGAATCCAGCGCTCCTCCAGGTCGACGAAACGCCCGTCACTGTTGAGGCCGATGTCTTCGATATCGATGTGCCGCGATTCAATGCCGACTTTTTCCGCAATCAGGCGCAAGTAATCCGTGGTGCCCTTGTCTTCTACCGAACCTTTCATCGAGGCGAAATAAAACGGCTCCTTGAGCTGCAACTGGGCAAAGGCCTGGTGCAACTTGGTGTCGATGCTGTTGAACTGGTCGGCATGGGCCGGCAGCACGCCGCGCTCGATGCATTGCTCCAGCCAGCCCCACTGGAACGCCGCCGCCTCGTAGAGGCTGGTCGGCGTGTCGTAGTTGAGTTCCAGCAGCTTGGCGGGGCCGCTGCCGTTGTAGGAAAAATCCATACGCCCGTACAGGTGCGGGTGGCCCTCAAGCCATGAAGTGCGAACCAGGTCGAAGAACGGCGCGGGAATGCTCAGGCGCTCCAGCAATTCTTCGCTCTGGACCACGCGGGCCACGAGGTCCATGCACATCTCATGGATCTCGGTCGTCGGGTCTTCCAGGTCATCCTCGATCTGCTTGAGGGTGAACTGGTAGTACGCGCTTTCGTCCCAATAGGGTTCGTCGTCGATGGTGTGGAACAGAAAGCCGAGCTGCTCGGCCGTCTGTTTCCAGTCAGGACGTTCTGCGCACTGGATCTTCTTCATGACGCTGGTTCCTCAACCGCCGGAGCTGCTCGATCCGCCCCAACCGCTGCGGGCGCTGGAACTGCTGCCGAAGCCACCGCGAGAAGTGGAGGAAGCAACGGACATCGGCTTGCTGGTCTTGATGGTGTCGGTGTAGCTGCCGTACCGCGCCTGGTTGGACTTGGTAAAAGTCGAGCCCCGGGAGACACGCTGGCTGAGGGTCGAGGACCCGAAGCTGCCGCGATCATCGCGGTAACGGTAGACCGGCTCGGAGTAATAGCTGTTGCGGTTGCTGCTCAACATGTTGCCGATCAGCATGCCCGTCAGCAGGTTGCCGAAGCCTGAACCACCGACGTTCGCTTCCGAAGCGGGCAATTGGGCCCTGGCGGCGTCGACCTGGGATTGGGTGACTTCGCCATCGGCGCTCAGCTCGAAACCGCCCAGCTTGGGAATGAACTGGCCGGACGAATCCTGCTGGCACCAATCGGGGACGAAGTCGGCATCGCAATCGGCCTGGCTGGCGTACGTCGGCGCGATGCGACGATGCTCGGTCATGGCGGTCATGTAGGCGTCGGCGCAAATGTCCACCGGCAGCTTTTCATCGACACATTGCTGGACGGACTGGAAGTTGTACTTCTTCTGCAACTTGTAGGTTTTTTCCGTTGGCCCGCAACCGGATATCGCCAGGGCGACCGACGCAGCCAGCGAAAGCTGGACGTACTTGCTTCGTTTCATCGGGATCTCCGTGGCGCAATCAGTTCGTGGAAGGCGTCATGCACGCGGCGTTCAGCATGCCGACGCTGATGGCCACGGCGGCGATGTAGATACCGGCGGCGATCTCACCATTCTTGATTCGCGCGGAAGCGCCCTTGAGCACCAGGCTGGTCACCAGGAAGGCCAGCAACTGGACGGCGGCGGCGATCACCGCCCAGACGACGAAATCCAGCAGGCTGATCGAGTAGGCGATCACGTTGCTCGCCGGGATGGCGAAACCGACCAGGGCTCCGCTCAGGGCGATCGCCGCGGCCACGTTGCCCGAGCGGATCAGCTCGAACTCTTTGTGTGGCGTGACGTGGATGTAGATGAACTGAAACAGCGCGAACAGCACGGCCGCGCCGAGGATGTACAGGACGAAGCCGAACACGGCAGCCTTGTTCAGGGAAATGGAGAGCGCTTCAAGCATGGAATTCTTCCTTATTCAAAGAGTGTTCAAGTCAGTGGTGTACAGCGAAATACCCAGCGAAGTGCTCAGGCTGACGGCGCCTTCGGCGTCCTCCTCGACAGAGAACAGCAGGAATTCCCGGCGATCGGTCAGGCCGGTGTCGCGGGCGTACAGCATCGAGCGGTGCTCGACGCTGTAGGACTCTTGCGGATTGCTCACGCGCTCGCTCAACGCCACCAGTTCTGTCTGGCCAGCCTCGGAGCCCCATTCCCGGGTGTATTCGACACCGTCGTGGGTGTAGGTCGGCAGGCCGATCAGGCTTTCGGGGCCGGCGAGGCGACGCAACTCGGCCTCACTGTTGATCGTGACGTAGCTCAGGTAATTGAACAGGATCACCGACTCGACCTGCCCGGCGACGTCGCCGCTGGTGTGAACTTGCAGCCAGTAGTCTTCGTCGTTCATGTAGCAGCGCGACAGCCAGTTCGACTGCCCGAGGTCGACGATGCCCAGGCTCCAGATCTGTTGGGAGCCGGGGATGACCACGGTACTGTTGCCGTCGAGCAACAACTTGAGCGTGGCATCGAACATGACCTGCTTGCCGGAGGCCAGGCCCAGCGGGCCGCTCACGGGCGAGTCATGGCCGGCTGTCTTGTTCGCGTTCGGGGCCTCAAGCCCCATCAACTGTTTAAACCAGCCCATGGGTAATTTCCTTGAGACGCGTGGACGCGATGTAGAACAGTTCGCCACCCACGATGCGCGTGGTGCCGGGCGGATTGATCGATGGGTGTCGGGCACCCTTGGCGCGGTAGCCGATCAGCGTAGCGTTGTGCTGCTCTTTCATCCGGCCGTAGAGGTCGCCGAACGTCGCTTCAAACGCATCGGGCAGTTTCATCAGGTATTGGGTGGCGCCTTCGCCGACACAGAGCAATTCATTGATGACCACCGACGAGCCCGGGTCCTGGGAGGCCCGCACGAGCATTTCGATGGCCATGCTGGAGGTGCATTCCAGGCTCGGCGCATAGGCGCTGGCGAGGGCGGCAATTTCGCTGTCATTGAAGTGGGCGACCACATGCCCGACGGGCCCCAGCCGATTGACCGCCAGCACCGTGGCCAGGGTCAGGTCGTCGGAATGGGTTCGCACCAGCACGCGCTCGGCGCCGGGTACGCCGGCGCGCTGCAACAGGGCGACCGAGGACAGGCTGTCGCCCTTGATGAACGAGGCCTTGCCGGGCATGGGGTTTTCTTCGAGAGCGCAATCGCAGATCACGATCAGGTTGTCATTGGAGGTTTCGTCCTGCAGCAGCAATTCAATGACCCGCTCGCTGGAGGCGCCCTCCCACCCGATGAGAACCGTGTGGCCGACCTGGCCGGTGAAATCGCCTTTGCCTTTCATGCCTTTTCTCCATACATCGATGACGCTGCTGGTGGTTTTGCCGATGGCTGCCGTCAGCAGCGCAATGCCCCCGAGCATCACCCAGGTAGCCACGAACACCCGTCCCGCCGCTGTCTGTGGCGCGAGATCGCCATAGCCGACGGTGAGCGTGGTGGTGAGATAGAAGTAGGTGAACGTGGCGGCGGCGATAAGGTGCTGCTCGCCCAGCAACACCAGGCCGATCCAGGCCGTGGACAGGTGCACGCCCAGCGCAATGGCCAGGCCGGCCCAGCCGAATCGATGGAAGAACGACGAAGCGTACGCGCGCAACAGAAGGAAAATCGACATTTCGTCCCTGACTCCGTGGGGCTTCGTTCCTGGCGGGATAATCGCTCGGGCAGCTGCGTGATCGCAGCATGGTGGCCGGACAGCATTAAACCTGTTGTGCGGCCTGGATAGAAGTACCTGCGTAACAATAAATCCGTGGCGTGCACACCCTTGTGGGGGGGGGGCGGGCTCCCGCTGGACTGCGTAGCAG
>NZ_JBHFJB010000112.1:39225-40842 GCF_057334555.1 Pseudomonas sp. AGC41 | reverse complement strand
CGCGACCCGGCGGGAGCAAGCTCCCTCGCCACAGGTTCAGTGCGCTCAGGGTGATGAGCGCACCTGCACGACTTACTCAGCCGATTTTTTCTTCAGGCGTTCCAGGATCGCATTGGCGCTGCCTTCGTTTGGCGTGATGCCGGCGTCACGCAGCTTGCGCTCCAGGTCGGAGCCGGTCGAAGCCTCGGCCAATTCGTCCTGGGCTTGCAGTTCAGCGGCCCGTTGCTGTTGCTTGGCTTGCAGGCGGTTGAGCGTACCGACGGCAGTTTCCAGCTTGCCATTGGCGCCGCCGCTGGCAATCGAGGCACTGACCTGGGCCTTTTGCACGCTTTCCCGGGCCTTGGCCATGTCTACTTGCTGACGCAGGCTTTTGATGCGGCTTTCGGCCTTGGTGATGTCCTTGCGCATGTTTTCCGCGTAACCGCCGAACTCGGTCGCGTGCTTTTGCTCGGCGTCCAGTTCGTTGGTCAGGGTCGAAATGGCTTCGGCCACTTCCAGTGCCAGATCCTCGCGGTTGGCCTGGATCGCGGCCAGGGCCTTGGCTTCCAGATCCTTGATCTTGGCGTTGTATTCGCCGACGCGATCGGTCGCCAGCTTGTGCTTGGCCATGATGGTGACCAGCTCGCGCTTGGCGTTGGCCAGCGCGGTGTCGGCGTCGCGAATTTCCTGGTCGAGGATGCGCAGGGCCTGTTGATCGACGATCGATTCGCCGACTTCATTGGCACCGCCACGCAGCGCGGTGAACAATTTGCTCCAGATGGACTGAGTCATTGGATAGTTCCTGTGGGCGAATTAATTAAAGAAGCGTTCGAAGGCTTCGCTGGCGCGCTGAACATTGTCGACGAGGGTTTTCACCTCGGTGACGATGTTGGTCAGGCTGGAATCAGAGCTCAACGCACCGAACATGTTGTAGACGACCTGGCCGTTGGGCATGGTCTCGATGCCGATGGACGACAGCGGAAACATTTCCCGGCTGCGCAACACGGCGTCGTTGAAGGCCGCTACATCCTTGATCGACTCGACATCCACCAGGACGGTGTCGACGATGATCTGGTCGCCGACCACGGCGATGTAGATCGGCAAGCCGCCGAAATCATTCATTTCCAGCTTGATGCTGGATTCGGAGCCTTGGACGAGGCTCAGGGTGATGTCGTGCGCGACCACTTCGTCCAAGGCTTGAAGGGCGCTGTAGAGACGATCGATGTTCCAGTTATTACCTGCGCTCATGTAATCCTCCGACATGAATGAGCCAGCCAGAATCGGTTGGCGTAGCTGTTTCTCCATTTGCTTGAGCAGGCTTCGATTTTCGGGAAGCACCCAAGTCTCGTGTTTTACATAGCCTGCGGCACTCAGGCCCGCGCGCATCTGCTTCATGTAGAAGCTCGACGGCTTCTTCGCGGACGGTTTGGCCCGTTCTCCCGTGCGGCTCGCTGACTCGCTCACAGAACCGTCAGACGGATCTGCTGGAGAGCTGGTTGGCATGGCACTGACCTCACTGTTAAAAACTCACGCGTGAGAAACACTACAGGTACTTTCCAAACCCTACAATAGCTCACGCGTGAGATTTAATTTGTCACAAACACGCTGATGCCACCTGCGGGAGCGAGCCTGATCGCG
>NZ_JBHFJB010000112.1:35720-39137 GCF_057334555.1 Pseudomonas sp. AGC41 | reverse complement strand
CTCCCACAGTGTTTTCGGAATGTTCGTAAATGAGGCGCTCATGCTGGATACCCATTCCGGCGGACCGCTCTTGTGGCGAGGGAGCTTGCTCCCGCTGGGCTGCGCAGCAGCCCCCCTCCTATTCCCTCACGGATAGCTGAAGCTCTTGATCAACGTCAGCTCGCCGACCGCCCGCATCGGCACCACAAACGTTTCCATCTTCTCGCTCGGCGTGCCTTCTTCAGTGATCACCGTCACCTGTGCCGTGGTCAGGGCCTGTTGCGCCTGCTCCACCTGTCCGCCGTCGCCCTCCCCATCCTCATCACTGCTGTAGCCGCCGCCGTAATAATTCAAGTAGACCAGATACTGGCCCTTGATCGGTGCCGGCATGGCGAAAATTTCCGGGCCGTAGCCGGTGGTGACGTCGACATCGAGCGCGGCGCCGTTGGCGACGGCGCGGTCGCCGTACCAGATGTGGGCGCCATCGGGCGTCACCAGGTGCAGGTCGAGGTCGGTGCCGTCGCTGTCCCAGGCCAGCAGGACCCGCAGCTTGGCCGGGGTGGCGCCACCGCTGGTGTTGAGAAACTGCGTGCGGTGGCGCTGCTGGCCATCGGCGCTGCGCACTTCAACGCTGTTGCTGCCGTTGGGGAATGAGAACGGTCGGTCGAAACGGCCTTCTTCATCGGTTTTCAGCGGCAGGCTTACGCCGTTGACGATCAATTGTCCTGGCGCGTTGCTGTCCTTGGGCGCGCCTTTGATCTGGCCGCGGATGCGCGCCGTGTCGGCCTGCCCCGGCGGCGTATTGACCGACGAGGCCGGGTAGTTGACGGTCTGGCTGAAGCTTTCGCCCTCGCCCCCCGGCGCACCGCTGCGCCAGCCGCCGGCGGGTGTGTCGAGCTTGATGGGGTCGGCAGCCATGGCCGGTGGCAACGCGGTCAAGGCACAGAGCAACAACAAGACCTGTGGATAACGGAGTGTCATGGTCTATTCCAGCAAGAGGTGACGGGCGAGCCCTTCGATATAGGTTTCGTCCTGGCCGTTGGGGTGAGCTTCAAAGGCCAGGTGCAGGTATTCGTGCGTAAGGTCGAGGCGGTCTTGCAGCGAGAGGACGCCGCGCACGTAGATGCGCTGGCGCTCGCGGTCGACATACGGCCGGCCGAAGGCGACGCGGCAGACCGCGAAAGCGCTGATTTCGTTGTAACCCACTTCGCTTTCCAGGCGCTGACGCCAGCCACGGCGCTGCTTCAGCAACCAATCCTGGGCCGCGGGCAACGCTTCGCAGGACGCCACCGGGTTGTCCCAGCGGCTAAGGCTGGCCCGCGGATACGCATGCAGCAGGATCGCATCGTAGCGTTGGCCGCCATTGGCTTGTTCAACGGCTTGGGCCCAGGACAATTTGTCCGGACCCGGTTGATCGGAGTGGTAAGTGACGTCAGTGCCGGCCAGGACCAGATCAGTGGTCCACGCGGCAATCGCGCGGGCTTCAGGCGCCGCCGGACGCGGGGCGACGCGCTGGCGGTGACTGCTGTCGTCGATGCTCAGGCAATCGCCGTTGCGCCGGGCGTTTTGCAGCAGGTAGGTGCGAATCGCCACGGCCAATGCCTTGGCCGCTTCGACGGGTTCGGCCTTGGCCTCGCGTTGCAGGACCCGGGCGACGTATTCTTCCCGATCCAGTCGCGCGACCAGCTTGCCAGGCATCAGGAACAGCTCGCCGTCGCTGTGGATAGCCAATTGGTTGCCATTGGTGAACTCGACACGGTAATCGCCACGCAGTTGACCCGGTGTGGCAGGACGGTCGCCAGCCATGACCCGCTGCAACGGATAACGGGCAAACAGGTCGACTTCCACGCAGCGCCCGGTTTCCGCTGGCCAGCGCGACGGCAATGCCGTGGCCAGGCCATCGCCATACTTCTTCAGCACCTGCTGGCTGGTGCCGCGGCCGCCGGCCCAGACGGGCGTGCCATCGGCCAGCCAACCGGCGAAACCGCCCTGGCGCGACGCTGGGCCGCGGTCACCCAGCCAGCTCCAGGTCTTGACCCGCAGGCGACCGCCCAATTGACCGACCAGGCGCCCATCCGCAGCGCCGAGCACCACGTCGAGCAGTACCCGCCGGGCCTGATCCTGGGCCGGCAACGTGGCCAGCGCCTTGAGCAGTTCTGCAACGGGTACCTGGGTTTGCGGCTGCAACGTCGGCAAGTCCAGCAACCAGTTCGGCGCCCGGCGCGCTTGCCAGTAATCCCGCCAGTCCGGCGCCGAAAGCCCGAGCCGCTGCGGTTCGAAGTACAAGCCGCAGGACTTCACCAGCGCCTGATCACGGCCGATGCTCTGCCCGGCATTACAGCAGTAGACTTCTTCTTTCGATTCGCCGCGACACTCATAGACCGGCTCGCGGGCATCGGTGTCCACCAGCCAGGCGTAGACGAAGAGCTTCCAGAGGCTGCCCAACGGTGCCGTCAACGAGTCCGGCAGCGGCTGGCGGTCCAGCACCTGGGTCTGGCTCACTCGCAACAGCTGACCGTCGAAAGCCAGGCGCAAGGGCTCCTCCTGCGCTGTCGCCAGCGCAGGAATCAAGCACAACAGCCACCAGCCCCAAGGCTTGCGCATGTCAGTTGACCGTCACCTGACCGAGCGCCGGTTTCTGTTCGCGAGCCTGGTTTTGCGGCGCATACACCTGGGTGAAACGCACCGGCGGCAAGGTGAACTGGCCCTTCTGGGAGAAACGCACCAGGTGCCGCAGGCGCAGTTCACCACTCAGGGCATCCACCGGGACCGCGTAAGCCATCTGGCCCGGTTCAAAACGGGCCTTTTCCAGGGACGTCGGTTCGCTGTCGGCCTTGCCCAGCAACTGGATGCCCCACGTGGTGCGCTCCACATCGGCACCCGGCGGCAGCGGCACTTCGAGCATGCCGTAGCGCAGCGGCGTCGAGGCCTTGCTGTTGATGATCACTTCATCCAGATAGAGGCTGTCGCTGGACAACGGCTTGTTGCCGACGGCTTCGAGCTTGAAGGTGAACGCTTCGTCGCCCGGCACGAGGCGCGACAGGCGACGGGTGATGGACACGGCCATCGGCGCAACTGGCGCTTGCTGGCTCTGGAAGCTCAATGACGCCTGCACCGGACGCGCCTGGGCACTGGTCAGGGTCAGCATCGTTGGGAGCTGCGCGCCCTGCCACTGCCAGTAGGTTTCACCGGTCGCGCCCTGCTTGGCTGCCCAGCCTTCGGCCGGTTCCAGGGTCGTGGCCGCTGGTGCCTGTTCAATACTGCGCTGCAACCAGGTCAGGGCCAGGGCACGTTCCAGGGTGGATTGCTGCGGCAACACGCGCTGCAGCAACGCGGCGGCACGCGCCTGATCGAAGCTCTGCAACGACAACAGCAAGGCCTCGACGAACGGCTGGGAGCTGAGTTCCAGCTGCTGTTGCGCGGCGTCTGCCTGGCGAC
>NZ_JBHFJB010000112.1:27378-35696 GCF_057334555.1 Pseudomonas sp. AGC41 | reverse complement strand
CACTTTCATCTGCTTGGCCAGCGATGCCGTCAGGACACGGGCGCTGGCCAGGCCGAGGGCTGAATCCGGCGCGTACATGACGAGACTGTCCTCGCCACTGTCCAGCACGCTCTCGGTGCTGTCTTCGCTGGCCTTCGCCAGCTCGTCCATCAAGCCGCTGAGCAAGGTGTTCACCGGCAATTGCATCTGTCTGGCGAACGACAGGATCAGGGCACGTTGCAGCAATGGCGTATCACCGGCCTGCTTGGCATAGACCTCCAGCACCCGCTGCCAGTGCTCCGGCGGCAGGTCCAGGTCCAGGGCCTTGCTGGCGTGCCAGTCGGCGTAATAGGCATAGGCGGTGAGGAACGCATCCGGTTCACCGTCCTGGCCCCACCAGGTGAAGCTCGCCGACGGGCCGGCCATCTGCACCAGGCGCAAGCGACTGTTCTGCATGATCAAGCGCAAGCGGTCACGAATCTGCGGGTTCGACGCCAGGGACGGGTAGGCAATGCTCAACGGCAACAAGCGGCTGGCGGTCTGTTCGACGCCGCCGTACGGGTAGCTCAACAAGTCGTCCAGGGCCGAACGGAACAGCGCTTGCGGGCTGTCATCCAGGCGCAGGCGAATGTCACTGGCGTCGGCCGGCAGGCTCAGTGGCGTGGCGTCGCTCATAACGTCGAGACGCTGGCTCTGGGTGACCTGCCAACCGTTGCCGCTGGCATTGAGGTGCATGGCCAGGGCGTCCTGGGTTTCACCGTTGAGTTGCAACTGCACGGTCAAGTCGCCGTTGCTCAGCTCCATGGTCGGCAGCGCTAAGTAGTTGATGCCATTTTTCAGGTCCGCAACCACACGTTGTTCGGCGCCGGCGTAGCGGATCAACAATTCGGCCTTGAGCGGTTTTTCCGACTGGCTGAAGACGAACAGGCCCAGTTGCGGCTTGTCGCCCACGCGGAAGCGGGTCGGCCCGCTCCACTTCAGGTACAGCGGTTTTTCCGAGGCGATGAACTGCTTCTTCTGCCCCACCTGGCCGTCGTCAGCGATTGCCTTGGCGGTGATGCGCCAGCGGGTCAGCGAGTCCGGCATCTTGAAGGTAAAGCGGGCCTTGCCGTTGGCATCGGTGACCAGCTCCGGTTGCCATGCGGCGGTGTCGACGTCTTCGCGACGCGGCCGTTCCAGCACCTTGACGCCGCGCTCGCTGCGGTTGGCCTTGCCCGGCGCGCCAGGGCTGCCTGGCAGCGCCACGTCGTAGCTGATGAACGACAGGCTGGCGCTGGTGCGCACGTTGTTGCGGCGTGGGTGATAGAAGAACTGGTCGATGGTCGGCGCCACTTCCGGTTGCAGGGCATAGACCATTTCATCGACGACGCTGACGGTCAGGTGCGCCGGGATCGCCTTGCCGGCGAACTGGGTGCCCAGGTCCACGGTCACCGTGTCGCCCGGCCGGTAGGTGGCTTTATCGGTGGTGATGGCCACGTCGATCTGCGGCGCAACCACCTTGATGCCGGCGTTCTGGAAGCTGTACTGGCCGCCCTTGGTGTACAGCACCGAGAAGGTCAGGTTCGGCGCAAAGCTGTCTTTCACGGCAATGCGCGCGCGGTATTGGGTGTCGCTGAGCTTTTCCATCTTCAGCCAGTCGGCGCCCTTGGTCAGTAGCGCGGTAGCCTCGACCTTGTCCCGCTCCAGGGACAGCAGCGCGTCGCTGACCGGTTCCGGGAAAGTGATCAAGGCCAGGGCTTCGTCACCGGTCTTGTATTCAGGCTTGTCGAAGACGATCTCGACCGTGCCCGGCACGGCCTTGATGCCTTCGCCGGTCACCGCATGCGCGGCGGCGCCGATAACCCGGCCGTGGTCGTCCTTGAGCGTCAGGTTGTAGGTACCGGGACGCTCGAAGGCCAGGCTGAAGCCTTTGTCCTTGGCCGCCAGCTTGCCTTCGCCGATGCTCTGGTCTTCCAGGCGTACCCAGGCGTAGCTGCCCGGTGTCACGGCCTTGGCCTGCTCGTTG
This sequence comes from Pseudomonas sp. AGC41, assembly GCF_057334555.1. Classification (NCBI taxonomy): domain Bacteria; kingdom Pseudomonadati; phylum Pseudomonadota; class Gammaproteobacteria; order Pseudomonadales; family Pseudomonadaceae; genus Pseudomonas; species Pseudomonas sp. AGC41. Next base: position 33,712 of record NZ_JBHFJB010000112.1, on the reverse strand, counting down.
CCGCCTTCGTTGGCGTAGCTGAACGACACTTTCTGGCCGACGGCGCTGAACCGCTGGGGAGCGCTCAGGCGGAAATTCGCCGCGCCACGGTCGATGAGGATTTCCTTGCTGGTCTTGACCCGATAGGCCGCGCCATCGCTGGCGAATACGGTAAGTGTGTAGCGGCTTGGCTTGTCGGCGGCCGGCAGGTCGAGGGTGGCGTTGCCCTTGGCGTCGGTGGTCACTTCGCTGCTGGTCAGCTCCACCGGAAATTGCCCCAGGTACTGCAGCTCGTTATCCACCATCGACAGTTGCTGGGCGCGCAGACTCAGGCTGACCTTGGCGTCCGCCACGGGCTTGCCGTCCGGGTAGAGCAGCACCAGATTGCCCTTGACCGGCTCGCCGGTGCGGTAATCCTGCTTGGCGAGATTCAGGGCGATTTCGAAATGCGGCTTGATGTATTCGGCCACGCGAAAGGCGCTGCTATAGAGCTGGTCCTTGTAGCTGAAGCGCAACTCATAACCACCGGCCACGGCATTTTCCGGGAGTTGGAAGCGGCCCTGGGTGCCGGCCTTGGAGTCGAGTTTGAGGGCCAGGGTTTGCAGCGCGGTGCCGGTCGCGTCCAGCACGCTGACGTTGACGTCGGCGGCGGTCGGTTGCACCGAGTCACGAGCGTTCTTGAACTCGCGGCCAACGATCTTCAGCGACACCCAATCCCCCGGCCGGTACAGCGGCCGATCGGTGAACGCGTAAAGCTTGGTGTCGTAGATTTCGCTGTCGTAGTAGAAGTTTTCCGAGACGAACACCCCGCCCTCTTCGTCCTCGCCAATGACGAACGAACGCTCCGGGCTGACGTGCTTGAGGCGCAGCAGGCCGTCTTCATCGGTGGCACCGCTGCTCATCACGCCCAGGCCGTCGGTCCACAGCACATTGACCTTGGGCACCGAACGGCCCTCATGCTTGCGCGCGGCCCAGACCAGCAATTCGTCGCCGGCAATCTTGCTCACGGCCACGGTGTTGGAGACGAAGACCATCGTCGTCGCCCGGTACTTGCCGATCAGCGCTTCCACCAGGTACAGGCCCGGCTTCAACTGGCCCAGCGGCACGTAGACATTGCCCGGCGCGACGCTGACGAAGTCGCTGGACGAACCGGCCAGGTCGACGCCGGCCGGTGGCTGGATCGGTTTGGCCTGCCACAGTGGATAGCGGAACTGGCTGACCACCGGCAAGCCGGGGATCAAGGCGAATTGCGCTGGCGCGTCGTACGGGGTCGGCGCGATCAAGGCATTGCCGACCTTCAGCTCCGGCACTTCTTCAGTGACTTGTTGGCGGGACTCGTAGGAGAACGCCCGCTGCATCACCCGGCGGGACTTGCGATACCAGTTGTCCCACAGATACGCGAGGGTATTGGACAAGCCTTCGCCCTTGAACTGGCCGTCGCTGACCACACGGTGCAGATTCTTCTGGCGCTTGAGGAATTCCAGTGGCTTTTCGATGCGATAGACGCGGATATCGGCGCCGCCGTAGGGCTCCATGCGGAACCGGCGGTAGTCGCGACCCGGCGCTTCGAGACGGACCATGGCCTGCTCGTCACTGGCAAAACTGCTGTCGGCCAGCAGGAAGAAGCTTTCACCGGACACCGGCGTGTAGCCGCTGGGCTCCACGGTGTCTTCGGCATTCACGAGAGGTGCCAGCAACAGAGCAAACAGCAGGGGCAGTTTCGAACACAAGCGCAGCATGCGGGCACCGGTCATTGGGTGAGAAAGTTGAGTCGATAGACGCCGATGAAGTTGGGGTTGGCTGCGTCGGGTATCCATCGGGTGTCCTTCCAGTTCATGAGTTGTTGCAGGCTTGCGGAACGCATGCCGTTATCAGTGGGGGTGGTAGTGCCGGTGTGATAGGCGATGTAGCGGCCCATCCAGATCATCAGGTGCTGGTCGTCGCCCTGGTCGAAAAACATCAGGTCGCCGGGCCGGGCCTGGGTGACATCGCGGCCCACCAGACGGCTGTTGAACTGGATCAGCTTGATTGCGTTGACATAAGGCCCGACTTTGCCGCCGCCTTGCTGCCATTGCTGGGCCAGACGCCGTTGCGCATCGCTCAGCGGCAGCTCCGGCGGCAGGTAGCGGTTGGACAGGCCATTGCTGCGCAACCATTTCTGGTCATGGACTTTCAGCGCTTCGTTGGCAGCGAAGCGCACCAGTCCGGCGCAGTCCTGCTGGTACCAACGCGGGCTCGGGCCTTTGCTCAGTTGTTCCTGGGCGATGCGCACGAACCAGGCCCGAAAGACCTGGGATTGTTGCGCATCCAGCGACGGCGCCTCGTCGGCGAACGCCCGCGCGCCGAGCAGCAATGCCAGCAGCAGCGCCAATCCGGGAGTGCGGATCAGTCCTGTCACAGCGCTTTCCATTCCAGCGGCAACCATTGCCAATGACCGTCCGGCTCGCTGCCGGCAGGCAAGGTCAGGGCGTATTTGCCGTAGCCGCCGAGGGTGCGCAGTTTCGGAATCAGGTAGGTTTGCGCGGCGTTATAGAATACCGGTTCCATGTCCTGGGGCAGGCTGTCGAGGGTTTCGCGCTGCATCAGTTGCGCCATGGAATCGGGGCCGAAGTAGACCGGCATCAACTGGTCCTTGGGCACTACATCGGCCATGGGCGGGAAGCGTTTGTCGAGGGTGCCGAGGGCCTTGTCGACCAGTTTGTCGTCAAGAGAGAACAGCAGGGTCGAACCGTGCCGCGCCAGGCTGACCCGCATGAACGCCTTGCCGGTGATCGATTCGGGCTGCTCGGCGTCCTTGGCCAGGTAGGGGCCGAAGTTGGAGCTGACCTGGCGTTGCCATTGGTGCATCGCACCTTGCTGCTTCTCTACAACCGGGAACGCATGTTCGGCGACGTTGTTTTCATAGGCGCCCACCATCGAACCGAACAGCTTGCCCAGGTCGGCGTCGAGCTTGCCGTCGTCTTCGTTCAGGCTTGCCACCAGCAGCGGGGTATACAGGCGCGACTCGGCGTACCAGCACAGGCCCGCCGCGCCAGCCACGTGACCAACCATGGCCTGGGCGGCTTTTTCGTCGGCGCCGAGTTTTACCAGCAGGGGCTTCTGTTGCTCGGCGGCCAGGGGCAACGCCACGCAAGCGCTGGCGCCCATCGGCATGGCTTGCCAGATGGGCTTGAAATCGAAGTCCGGCTGGTTTTCCAGTTCGTCCATGGCCAGGAAGCTGTGCCAGCCCTTGTCGTCCATGTCGAAACGCAAGCCGGCGAAATTCGGAATGAAACGCTGGTAACCCATGGCGAGCACGCTGGCGTTGACCGAGATGCGTTGCTTGACCTGCGGCGCCTTGGGCGCCAGCCCGAAGGCTTCGGGGAAGAGTTTCTCACCGGCCAGCAACGCTTCGAGGGCCTGGGTCGAGACCATGCCCGGTTCGTCGGTGGGGCCATTGCCTTTGTCGTAGAGCTTGGTCGGGTTGGACAGCACCACCAGCTTGTCGCCATGGGACGCGAAGACCAGGGATTTGCTGGCGTTATAGCTCAGTTGGTAAAGCGCGACTTCGTCGCCGCCCACCTTCAGGTCGCCGAGCTTGCTCAACTGGGTGTCGTCCAGGGCGACTTTCGCCAATGGCTCGAGCACCTTCGCCAATCCGCCACGGTCCATCACCAGCAGGAAATCCTTGAGTCGGCCGTCCGCACCGCGCCACAGCGCGACGTCCGCCGGCTGGTCGAAAAGCTGCTCGATCAGGCTGTCCTGCAGCTTGAGGTCATGCTCGTAGATGATCCGGCGCAGGCTGCCGATCAGGCCGAGGCGGTCGGCGTGGGCTTCGTAATAGAAGACGAAATCCTCGGTGAGCGTGGCCTTGAGGAACGGCACGGCCAGCAGGTCCTTGGGCAATTGGCTCAAGGAATGCGCTTCGAGCAGGCCGTCGGGACGGCTCACGCCGAGCTTTTCCAACGCCAGCTCCATGGGCGGCGCCTTGGGCTTGGTCATGAACCAGCCCAACCCGGCGGCCACGCCGGTCACCAGGCACAGTCCGATCAGTATCGCCGGCCAGCGGCGCACAGGTTTGGCGACAGGGGTCGGCGTGGTCGGGGAAGCAGTGTTGTCGCTCATATTCACAAGGGCCTGTTCATCCGTGGAGCGGATACTTAGTAGTTGAAAGTCTTGACCAGCAACAGATCGCCAATGGCGCGCAGGGGCACGACAAAGGTCTCGCGTTTTTCATCGACGGTGTTTTCGTTAAGCACCAGGTTGATCTGTGAGGTGATCACCTCGTTCTGGTTGCTGGCTTCGTCGAAGTTGTAGCCGCCGCTGCCGTAGTTGCCCCAATAGTTCACGTAGACCAGATAGGTGCCGTGCATCGGCGCGGTCATGGTGAACATCTCGGGACCGGGGCCATCGACGCCATCCGGGTCGAGGCCGCCGCCATTGCTCAGCGCCGGCTGGCCGAAGAACGCATGTTGGCCGTCGGGTGTGACGATATGCAGGTCGAGTTCGGCCTTGGGGTCGTCCCAGCCCAGCACCACGCGAATCTGCGCCGGAGTGCGCAGGCTGTTGGCTTCATAAAATTGCACACGCTTGAGGGACTGGCCTTCGGAGCTGCGCACTTCGACGCTGTTGGAGCCGGCGCCGAACGCATACGGCCGGGCAAAACGCCCCTCGTCGTCGGTATAGAGATTCAACGGGTTGCCGTTGACTGCCAGGCTGTGGGGCTGGCGCGCCGTGCCCAGGTCCTTGACCCGGCCCTCGATCATCGTGCGATTGCGCTGGATACCGCGATCGATGGGCGGCGTGGGATAGGCGACCTGAGGGTTTTCCGTGCGATCGAGCAAGCCGCTATAGCGCCAGCCACCGACCGGCTCCGACATTTCAGCCGAAGGCGCGGCCCACGCCAGCGGCGCGCCGAGCAGCACGATCGATAAAAAAAGAAAACGCACGTATGCCTCCTGCCATGCACAACGCAACCCGGCGCCCTTCCCCGGGCGCTGTTTGTCATTATTCGGATTACGTCTGGAGGCCCCGTTACAAGGGGCCGTAGATGGCGCGAAGAGTAGCCATTTGACGGATTTTTCACAATCGGGGAACGAGCGATTCTGTGTGCGAAATCACGGACTGAGAATGGCGTGAGCCGAATAGGGCATTTATTCGGCTCACGAAATGAGCCGAATAGCGCTATTATTCGGCTCACTCACTTTCGGACAGACTCATGGCAGCTCATTGGATCTGGCAGCAGGCCGAATGGCCCGACTTTCACTGGCAAGCTGAAGCATTGGCGCCGTTGCTAAGGGAATGCGTACAGGCGCAAGGTCGGTTGCTGGGCATGACGGGCGCGGTCACGGCGTCAATCAGCGTGCAGAACGAACTTGATGCCTTGTTGCAAAACATCGTGTCCTCTTCAGCTATCGAAGGAGAACAGTTGAATGTCGGCTCGGTGCGCTCGTCCCTGGCCCGCCGCCTGGGCCTGGAACACGCCGATGACACTTCGGTCACTCAGCGTAGCGAAGGCTTGGCGAAGCTGCTGTTGGATGCGACTCGGCATTTCAACCAGCCCCTGACCGTCGAACGCTTGCTGGAATGGCATGAGTGGTTATTTCCTGATCAAACCAGCGACCTTGCCCATCGGCGGATCCGCGTAGGTGCACTGCGCGGTGACGAACCGATGCAAGTGGTTTCGGGAAGGCTGGAGCGGCCTACCGTGCATTTCGAAGCGCCGCCTCGAAAAGGACTTGAGCAACAATTGCAACGGTTCATCGACTGGTTCGAAGCCAGCCGTCACCAGTCCAGCATCGATCCGCTGCTACGTGCCGGCATCGCTCATTTCTGGTTTGTCACCCTGCACCCATTCGACGATGGCAATGGCCGCCTGACCCGCACCCTGACCGATCTTGCACTGGCCCAGGGCGAGGCCCAGGCGATCCGTTTCCACGCGATGTCGGTGAGCATTCTGGAAGATCGCGTCGGTTATTACCGAATCCTGGAAAACAGCCAGAGGGCCACGCTGGATATCACCGACTGGCTGACCTGGTTCCTGCAAACGCTTTTGCGCAGCCTGCAGAAGGCAATGACCAATATCGAAAGTGTTCTGGGCAAGACGCGTTTCTGGCAAGTCCATCGCGATTCGGCGCTCACACCGGAGCAGGTCAAAGTGCTGAACCGATTGCTCGACGGTGGTGAAAGGGGATTCGAGCAGGGCATCAGTGCCGCTCAGTACCAGGCCGTGGCCAAGGTTTCCAAGGCAACGGCAACGCGACATCTGACGGAGCTGTTGGAGAAGGGCTGCCTGGAGCGGATGCCAGGCGGGGGGCGCAGTACCCGTTATCGAATCAACTATCCAGCCGACTGAACACCCTGTGGGGGGGGGGGG
>NZ_JBHFJB010000112.1:11766-27316 GCF_057334555.1 Pseudomonas sp. AGC41 | reverse complement strand
CCCCCCCCCCCCCACAAAAGCGGTCTGCCTCAGCTCACCCGTTGCGCCGCGATAAACCCGACCCTGATTTGCCCCAAACCCCCATGTCTGCTAGTGTCGCGCCGGTTTAACAGTCAACCGGAATAGCCGCCATGGCCCGCAAGAAAGCTGCACTGGATTTCGAACAATCTCTGGCCGACCTGCAAGCGCTGGTCGAACGCCTGGAGAACGGCGAACTGTCGCTGGAAGACTCGCTGACCGCTTTCGAGCAGGGTATCGGCTTGACTCGCGACTGCCAGGCGGCGCTGGCCCAGGCCGAGCAGAAAGTGCAACTGCTGCTGGAACGCGACGGCGAGCTGACCGAAGAACCGTTCGACGCGGAACAGCCTGAATGATCGGCGCGTATCAGGCCAGCAGTCAGGCTCGGGTCAATGCCGCGCTGGACAGCTTGTTCGCCGCCCCGAGCCCTGAACTGGCGCGGCTGTACGAAGCCATGCGCTACAGCGTGATGAACGGCGGCAAGCGCGTGCGTCCGTTGCTCGCCTATGCCGCGTGCGAAGCCCTTGGCGGTGCTGCCGAGCAGGCCAACGGCGCGGCCTGCGCAGTGGAACTGATCCACGCCTATTCGCTGGTGCATGACGACTTGCCGGCCATGGACGATGACGACCTGCGTCGCGGCCAGCCGACCACGCACAAGAAATTCGACGAAGCCTGCGCGATCCTCGCGGGCGACGGTTTGCAAAGCCTGGCTTTCAGCGCCCTGCTGGATCCAGCCCTGAGCAATTGCCCGGCAGACGTTCGCCTGGACATGGTCAGCGCCCTGGCGCTGGCGGCGGGCCCGGCCGGCATGGTCGGCGGCCAGGCCATCGACCTCGGTTCGGTGGGTCTGAAACTCGACCAGGACGCCCTGGAATACATGCACCGGCATAAGACCGGTGCGCTGATCGAAGCCAGCGTCCGGCTCGGCGCCCTGGCCAGCGGCCGCGCCACGCCGGAACAGCTGCAAGCCCTGCAAACCTACGCCCGGGCCATTGGCCTGGCCTTCCAGGTGCAGGACGACATCCTCGACGTCGAAAGCGATACCCAGACCCTCGGCAAACGCCAGGGCGCCGACATCGCCCGTGACAAGCCGACCTACCCGGCCCTGCTCGGACTCGAGGCCGCCAAGGCCTACGCGCTGGAGCTGCGCGACCAGGCCCTGGACACGCTGCGACCCTTTGACGCGGCCGCCGAACCGTTGCGCGAGCTGGCGCGTTATATCGTCGAACGACGCAGCTGATCCACGGTCAACCCAATTACAAGTGCGTATCGGCCAAGTTCCGGCCAACGCGTGGGCAGCTTGCGATGCATAAGGTAAACTGCCGCCTCTTTTATACCTATAACGATTCGCCTGATGCCCACGACGTTCCAAGAGATTCCCCGCACACGCCCGGCCACCCCCTTGCTGGACCGCGCCAACACGCCGGACGGCCTGCGTCGGCTGGGTGAAGCCGAGCTGGAAACCCTGGCCGATGAGTTGCGCCTGGAATTGCTCTACACGGTCGGTCAGACCGGTGGGCATTTCGGCGCGGGCCTGGGCGTCATCGAGCTGACCATCGCCCTGCACTACGTCTTCGACACTCCGGACGATCGCCTGGTGTGGGACGTTGGCCATCAGGCCTACCCGCATAAAATCCTCACCGGCCGCCGCGACCGCATGGGCACGCTGCGCCAGAAGGACGGCATCGCGGCTTTTCCGCGCCGTTCCGAGAGCGAGTACGACACCTTTGGCGTCGGTCATTCCAGCACCTCCATCAGCGCTGCCCTGGGCATGGCCATTGCCGCCCGCCTGCAGAACAGTGAACGCAAGGCGATCGCGGTGATCGGCGATGGCGCGTTGACGGCCGGCATGGCCTTCGAGGCGCTGAACCACGCCCCTGAAGTCGACGCCAACATGCTGGTGATCCTCAACGACAACGACATGTCGATCTCGCGCAATGTCGGCGGCTTGTCCAACTACCTGGCGAAGATCCTCTCCAGCCGTACCTATGCGAGCATGCGCGAAGGCAGCAAGAAGGTCTTGTCGCGCCTGCCCGGTGCCTGGGAAATCGCCCGCCGTACCGAGGAATATGCCAAGGGCATGCTAGTCCCCGGCACGCTGTTCGAAGAGCTGGGCTGGAACTACATCGGGCCCATCGACGGCCACGATCTGCCGACGCTGATCGCCACCCTGCGCAACATGCGCGATCTCAAGGGCCCGCAGTTCCTGCACGTGGTCACCAAGAAAGGCAAAGGCTTCGCCCCGGCGGAAGTCGACCCGATCGGCTATCACGCGATCACCAAACTCGAACCGCTGGACGCCCCGGCCGCCGCGCCAAAAAAGGCCGGCGGGCCGAAGTATTCCGGCGTGTTCGGCCAATGGCTGTGTGACATGGCCGACGCCGACCCGCGCCTGGTGGGCATTACCCCGGCGATGAAGGAAGGTTCGGACCTGGTGGCGTTCAGCGAACGTTACCCACAACGTTATTTCGACGTCGCGATTGCCGAACAGCATGCCGTTACGCTCGCCGCCGGCATGGCCTGCGAAGGCGCCAAACCGGTGGTGGCGATCTATTCGACGTTCCTGCAACGCGGCTATGACCAACTGGTGCATGACGTCGCCGTGCAGAACCTCGACGTACTGTTCGCCATCGACCGCGCGGGCCTGGTGGGTGAAGACGGTCCGACCCACGCCGGTAGCTTCGACCTGTCCTACCTGCGCTGCATTCCCGGCATGCTGGTGATGACGCCGAGCGATGAAAACGAATTGCGCAAGATGCTCACCACCGGCCACCTGTTCAACGGTCCGGCGGCGGTGCGCTACCCACGTGGCACCGGCCCGAATGCAACGATCGAAAGCGACCTGGAGCCGATCGAGATCGGCAAGGGCGTGATCCGCCGCCACGGCAAGCAAACCGCCCTGCTGGTGTTTGGTGTACAGCTGGCGGAAGCCTTGAAGGTCGCCGAAAAACTCGACGCCACCGTGGTCGACATGCGTTTCGTCAAACCGCTGGACGAAGCCCTGGTGCGCGAGATGGCCAGCAGCCACGAACTGCTCGTGACCATCGAGGAAAACGCCATCATGGGCGGCGCCGGTGCTGCGGTCAGCGAGTTCCTCGCCCGGGAAAACATCCTCAAATCGGTGCTACACCTGGGGTTGCCGGACATCTACGTCGAACACGCCAAGCCGGCGCAGATGCTCGCCGAATGCGGGCTGGACGAGGTGGGGATCGAAGCGGCGGTGCGGCTGCGGTTGCAGTTGCTGGGCCTGTAGCTCTCCAGACTTTATTGAGCCTTTGTGGGAGCGAGCCTGCTCGCGAAAGCGTTGGATCAGTCAACCACTGTATTGACGGACCTGACGCTTTCGCGAGCAGGCTCGCTCCCACACTGGTTCAGTGAGACCAAGCACAATCGGAACACCCATGAAACTCCGCCTCGCCCTCACCCTCTCCCTGCTACCCGCCGCCGACCTGCTCGCCGAGACCTTCGAGCGCGACCAGGCGCTCAAGCTGCCTGACATCCTGATCAGCGCCAATCGCCAGGTCGAGGCGCGCAATGACAGCAGCGCCGCCAACACCATCTTCACCCGCGACGACATCGACCGCCTGCAACCGGCCAGCGTCACCGATCTGCTCAGCCGCGTGCCCGGCGTTCAGGTGGCACCGTTGGGTGGGCGCGGCAGCCTGCCGGGGATCTACATTCGCGGCACCAAGTCGGCCCAGAGCCTGGTGCTGGTGGACGGCCAGCGCATCGGCAACGCGACCTCCGGCGACAGCAATCTGCAACGCTTGAACATCAACCAGATCGAACGGGTGGAAGTGCTGCGCGGTTCGCGCTCGGTGATCTACGGCGCCGATGCGGTGGGCGGGGTCATTCAGATTTTCACCCGTCGCGGTGCCGAACAAGGCCTGCAGCCACGCCTGCATATGGGCGTCGGCAATCATCAGACCTGGGAGCGCAGCCTCGGTCTGTCCGGTGGCGACGCGCAGACCCGCTTCAACCTGGGCGCCAGCCTCGACGAAAGCGAGGGCAGCAATCGGACCCATGACTCCTACGCCAGCGACCGCGACGCCGATGCCAACCGCAGCCAGTCCTTCAGTCTCAGCCTGAGCCATGCTGCCAGCGACGACCTCGAAGTCGGCCTGAACCTGCTGGATAACCGTGGCAAAAGCGAATACGACAACCCGTTCGGCCGCTTCGACCCCAACACTTTCGAGTCGCTGCCCCAGCAGCCCTACAGTGAATTTGCCGTCAGCAGCTTCAGCGGTTATGTCGATGGGCGGATCAACGACGCGTGGAAATCCCGCCTTGAGCTGGGCCACAGTGAGAACCGGGAAAAAACGTTCGACAAGCTCAGCGATGTCCGAGAGGTGTTCAACACTTATCGCGACTCGCTGACCTGGCAGAACGACGTGACCCTGGACGAACGTAACAGCCTGATCCTCGGCGGCGACTGGTACCAGGACCGCGTCAACAGCAGCACGCCGTTCGACGAAGACAGCCGCTGGAATCGTGCGGCCTTCATCCAGCACCGCTTCCAGGCCGAAACGTTCTCGACCGAGCTGGGCCTGCGCCGCGACCAGAACCAGCAGTCTGGCGGCCAGAACAGCTGGAGCGGCACCCTTACCCTGCCGGTCAACCCGACCAACGACGTGTTGCTGACCTACAGCGAAAGCTTCCGCGCGCCGACCTTCAACGATCTCTACTACCCGGACTTCAGCAACCCGGACCTGAAACCCGAGACGGCCAGAAGCTACGAATTGCAATGGCGCAGCCAACTGAGCGAGAGCGCTCGCCTGGAAGCGTCCCTGTACCGCACGAACCTGGAAGACGCGATCATCTTCGGCAGCAACTCACGCCCGCAGAACGTCGCTTCGGCGCGGATCAACGGTTTCGAAATGGCCTACCGGCAGGAACTGTTCGGCTGGCAGGGCAACCTCGGCCTGGCGATCATCGACCCGCGCGACCGCGACAGCGGCCACACCCTGGCACGCCGCGCCCGCCGCACGTTGAGCCTGGACCTGGACCGGCAATTCGATCGCCTCGGCCTCGGTGCGAGCTGGCAAGCGGTGAGCAGCAGTTACGACGACGAAAACAACCGCAACGCCCTGGGCGGCTATGCGCTGCTCGGAGTGCGCGGCAGTTGGGCGTTGAGCCGGGAAGTGAAGCTTGAGATGAAGGTCGATAACCTGCTGGACCAGGGTTACAGCCGGGCACTGTATAGCCATGACGGGGGACAGTATGGGTATCGGGAGGAAGGGCGGGCGTGGTTGTTTGGGGTGACCTGGACGCCTTCCCTCTGATCCGGAATCTTTAGGGATTGAATCGGCCTCTTCGCGAGCGGGCTCGCTCCCACAGTGGATTGCGGTGAACACGCCCCGCCCCTGTGGGAGCGAGCCTGCTCGCGAAAGACGCACCGCGGTCTACCGGTCTGGCGCAATCAACTCACACAACCGCGCCGTCGCCTCGATCATCTGCCCGCTGGCCCGCTCCAGGCCCTTGTCCTTGACCAGCAACAACCGCCCCTGCGCCACCGGCCAGGCTTTCCAGGCGTCGAGCTGGGCCTGGTCCGTAGCCAGGATCATCCGCGGTTGGCGCTGCAATACCGACTCCACGCTCACCTGCGGCGCTGGCAGGTCCAGGTCGGCAAAGACGTTGCGCGCGCCGCACACTGACAACGCATCACTGATGATCTGGCGGCCACCCACGGTGTACAGCGGCCGATCCCAGACCTGATAGAACACCGGCACTGGCGCGTCCCGTCGATAGCGCTGGCGTAACGCCTGAAGACGCTCGCGCAATTGCGCCACTCGCTGCACGCCCCGCTCCGGGCGGCCGAGCTGGGCGGCGATGTCTTCGATTTCGCGGATGAGGTGGTCGAGACTGTGGGGCTCGGCGATATGGATCGGGATGCCCAGGCCCTTGAGCTGCTCGCGCTGGGCCGGGCCAATACTGCCAGGCCAGAGCAGAATCAGGTCGGGCTTGAGGCTGAGCAAACGCTCCATATCCAGCTGGCCGTAACGCCCAACCGAAGGCAGGTCCTTCAGGACCGGGGGACGATCGCCACCATCCAGCACGCCGACCAACAGGTCGGCGGAATCCAGCTCAACGACGATTTCAGAAAGCGACGGCGCCAGGCTGACGACACGATTGGCCGCCGCCGTCGAAGCGCTGGCGGCCAGCAGCAGAACCGCCAGCCAGAGACGCATCAGCCGAGCTGGCGCGGGATGCGATACAGGTAGAACAGCACCGCGGTGGATAACGCCAGGAGCATCAGCGGTACCGCTTCCAACCCGACGAATACCGCCAGCGCGCCAACCCATGCCGGCAGGCCTGCCGCCAGGAACGCCGCGCGACGCCGTGCCGCGAGGGTGATCCAGGCCTGGGGTTCTTCCGCTGTATCGAGGGCTTTCTGCGTGGCGATCAGGGCGTTTTTATACCCGCCGAAAAATCGCAGACTGACAAACATCGACGCCACGCCGGCAATAAACAGCGGCATCGCCAACACCGGCAGAATCGCTCCGCCCTGGCCAAACACCGCGTTGATCACGAACAGCGGCAGCAAGGCCAGCGCCAGGTACTGCCACCAACTGACGGCCAGCCGCCGCCGAACCTGACCGCGCGTCACGCCCGGTCGACCTCGCCCTGGTGCTCGTTACCCATCATGTGGTCGAGCTTGCTGGCCTTGGTTGCCAGGTAAAGCTTGTTGTGCGGGTTGTGCCCGGTATGCAGCGGCACACGCTCCGCCACCACCACGCCCATGTCGGTCAATGCCTTGACCTTGCGCGGGTTATTGGTCATCAGACGCAACGATTTGATGCCCAGGTGTTCGAGCATCGGTTGGCAAATGCTGTAGTCACGCAAGTCGGCGGCAAACCCGAGGCGCTCGTTGGCTTCGACAGTATCGGCGCCGCCGTCTTGCAGCTCGTAGGCACGGATCTTGTTCAACAGGCCGATGCCGCGGCCTTCCTGGCGCAGGTACAGCAGCACGCCACGGCCTTCGCGGGCAATCGCCTGCAGGGCCGCTTCGAGTTGCGAGCCACAGTCGCAGCGCTGACTGAACAAGGCATCGCCCGTCAGGCACTCGGAGTGCAGGCGCCCGAGTACCGGAGCGCCGTCGGCGAAATCACCCAGGCTGAGCACGACGTGCTCGCGGCCGGTGGCCTCATCGAGAAAACCATGCATGGTGAATTGCGCAAAGGGCGTTGGCAGCTGGGAAGCGGCAACAAAAACGACAGGCACCGGTGTGCTCCTGATCTAGTACTGGAGATTCGCAGAGGCGGGCATTGTAACAGCACGGTCCGACAGACGCTTAGGCTGAATTATCAACCATTACCATCGAAAAGTTTGATCACGGCTTGGGTGGCTTGCCGCTCTCGTCGAAGGGATAGGGCTGCTTCCAACGTTCGAAAATCGGCTTCAATTGGCCGTTTTTCACCAGCACTTCCATGCGCCGGTCGAACAGTGCACGCAAGGCACGTCCGTTTTCGGTGTTGGCAAAGCCCAGGTACAGCGGCAGGTTGATCAGCGCAGAGAGCTTGAACTGCTGGGGGTCGTCGGCCTTGGCGAGTACATCCTGGATTTCCATCAACGCATCGATATAAAAATCGGCACGGTCGTGGACCAGCATCGGCAGGATCCCCACGGAGCGGTGGATTTCATTGAAGCGCCGGATGTTCGGCAGGTAATGGTTGTATTCGTACCCGCGCATCCACACCAGCCGGTAATTACCCACCGTGGCCAATGTGGGAGAGGGCTTTGACGCCAGGCCCAACGCATAGATGTGATCGACGTCGTAGTGCCAGCTGGGGTAAAGAACCCCCTCGGATTCGTCACGATAGGCACCGACCTGCACGTCGACTTCGCCGCGCTGCACCAAGCCGATCGAACGGGTGTAAGGCACGCTGCGAATTTCCAGCTTGACGCCTTCGGGTTCGAACACCTCGCGCAGAATATCCCAGGCCATGCCCTGGCCATCCGCCTGGGTGTAGTCGGCCCACTCCTCGCTCGCCGCGCGGATCTTGCCAGGCAACGGCGCCGACTCGGCCACGCGAACCCCGAGCAACGCCCCGAGACACAACAGCAGTAACAGTGTGCGGCTTACGCCCATGCCTGGTTCCCTCAGGTAAAACACCACACCAGCCCTTGCATTGCCAGCCAGGCGAACACGCCGGCCAATACGTCGTCGAGCATGATGCCTACCCCGCCGTGTACATGCCGATCGATCCAGCGGATCGGCCACGGCTTGAGGATATCGAAGAAGCGGAACACCAGGAAACCCGTCAACAACCAGTACCAGCCTTCCGGTACCAGCCACAGGGTAATCCACATGCCGACCATCTCGTCCCAGACGATGCCTTCATGGTCGTGCACCCGCAAATCATCCGCCACTTTGCCGCACAGCCAGAAGCCGAACAGCATGGTGATGCCGAGCATCAGCCAGTAGCCCCAATCCGGCAACATCTGCCACAACGGTATGAAGGGTAGCGCAACCAGCGAGCCCCATGTGCCTGGCGCTTTCGGTAACGTGCCCGAACCGAAGCCAAACGCCATGAAATGCCAGGGATTGCGCCAGACCGAGGGCGGAACGAATTCTGCCGGAACCTGGTTGGGATGATCTGTCACGGTGTCTCCCGAAAATGTTGATAGCCCCGGATTGGCGGGGTGATGTCCTGTCCAAGGCTGTCGACCAGCATAACGCCCTGCCCCGCCGTGACACTGCCGACCACATGAATCGGCCAGCCTTCGGCGAGAAGCGCCGACAATCGGACCGGCGGCAGGGTGAACAGCAAAACATAGTCGTCGCCGCCACTCAGGGCGGCGTGTTGTGCCTGCTTGAGGCCAAACGCCAACAGAGCGTTGGACAACGGCAACCGGTCCCGTTCAACCCGTAACGCCACGCCGGATGCCAACGCGATATGCCCGCAGTCCGCCAACAGCCCATCGGAAATGTCCAACGCCGCGCTGGCCTTGCCCCGTAGCGCCAGGCCGAGGTCGATCTGCGGTTGTGGCGACCAGTAATGCGCCAGCAGCGGCTCGGCGATAGCAGGCTCGGCACTGCGCTCGCCGAGAACCAGCGGCAACGCGCCAGCGGCATTGCCCAGGTCACCACCGACGCAAAGCAGATCGCCGGGTTGCGCGCCGCTGCGGGTCAGCGCCTGGCCGGACGGCACGCGGCCGAACACGGTCATGGTCAGGCTCAACGGCCCGCGAGTGGTATCTCCCCCCACCAACGCTACGCCACAAGCCTGGGCCATCTGGTTCAGGCCACGGGCATATGCCTGCAGCCAATCGGCGGCCACTGTCGGCAAGGTCAGGGCAAGGGTAAAGGCCAGAGGACTGGCGCCCATCGCGGCCAGGTCGCTGACCGCCACGGCCAGCGAACGTTGGCCGAGCAGGAACGGGTCGCAAGGGTCTGGAAAATGCACACCGGCCACGAGCGTGTCGGTGGATACCGCCAGCTGCTCCCCGGGAGGAACGGCCAGCAGGGCGCAATCGTCGCCGATTCCGAGCGCAACGCCCTCGCCGCCTTGCGCACAAGGCGCGGCGGCGAAGTAGTTACGGATCAGTTCAAATTCGCCCATAGCCGCTACAAGCGCCAATCAGCGCTTGAACGCCTTCACTTCGGCTTCACGCAGACGTGGGGCGAGCTTGTCGAGTACGCCGTTGACGAACTTGTGGCCATCGGTCGAACCGAAGACTTTCGCCAGCTCGATCCCTTCGTTGATCACCACGCGGTACGGTACGTCGACGCGCTGCATCAGCTCCCAGGTGGACAGGCGCAACACGGCCAGCTCAACCGGGTCCAGTTCATCGATCGTCAGGTCCAGGCAAGGTGCCAGGGCCGTATCGATTTCGGTCTTGTGGGCCGGGACACCATGCAGGATCTCGCGGAAATACGCGCCATCGACATCGCTGAAATCGTTATCGACGCGAAACTGCGCTTCGATCTCGTTCAGCGACTGCTTGGCCATGTGCCATTGGTACAGGGCCTGGGTCGCGAGCTGACGGGCTTCGCGGCGCTTGACGCTCTTCGAAGGCTTGCCGGCGTCGGCCGGTTTCGGCTCGCGCGGATTGAAACGATCGCTTTCGTCGCTAATCACTTGGCCTCCAACTGCGCCAGCAGGCTGACCATTTCCAGGGCGGACAGGGCAGCTTCGGCACCTTTGTTACCGGCCTTGGTGCCGGAACGTTCGATGGCTTGTTCGATGGAATCAACGGTCAGCACGCCGAAGGCAACCGGTACGCCGAATTCCATGGACACCTGGGCCAGGCCCTTGGTGCATTCGCCGGCCACGTATTCGAAGTGTGGAGTACCGCCACGAATGACCGCGCCGAGGGCGATGATTGCGGCAAATTCGCCCTTTTGTGCGACTTTCTGCGCAACCAGCGGAATTTCGAAGGCGCCAGGGGCACGGATGATGGTGATGTCGGCTTCGCTCACGCCATGGCGAACCAGGGCATCGACCGCACCGTCGACCAGGCTCTCAACCACAAAGCTGTTGAAACGGCCGACTACCAGCGCGTAGCGGCCCTTGGGGGCGATGAAGGTACCTTCGATGGTCTTCAGGGTCATTCGTCAGTTCTCTTAAAGAGCCGGAGCACGTTCTGTACGTGCTCCTCAGTGATATTAGTCTCGAATACAAGCCGTGGATCCGTCATCTCGTTCACTTGCACATCTTCTGTGGCGAGGGAGCTTGCTCCCGCGGGGCTGCGTAGCGGCCCCTTTTGGTGGGCGCTGCGCACCCAAGCGGGCCCCCCCCCCCCCGCCACAATGAATCTGACAAGCCTTAACGATAATGCCGCAATCCCCAGGCCATTATTCGGAGGGCACGTATTCTACAACTTCCAGATCGAAACCGGATATCGCATTAAATTTCATCGGTGCGCTCATCAGGCGCATTTTGCGTACGCCCAGGTCGCGCAGGATCTGCGAACCGGCCCCGACGATGCTGTAGGTGGTCGGTTTTTTCACCGGTTGATGTTCGGTGGTTTCGCGAATGTGCGCCAGCAGCACGTCACCATCGAGCGGGTGCCCGAGCAACAGCACCACGCCACTGCCGGCCTCGGCCACCGCGGCCATGGCCGCGCGCAGGCTCCAGCGGCCCGGCTGCTTGACCATCAGCAGGTCGCGCAGCGGGTCCATGTTGTGCACGCGAACCAGGGTCGGCTCTTCGGCGCACACGGTGCCCAGGGTCAGCGCCATGTGCACGTCGCCTTCCACTGAATCGCGGTAGGTCACCAGGTTGAACTGGCCCAGTTCGCTGTCCAGCGGCTGCTCGGCGATCCGCTGAACGGTACGCTCGTGGATCATCCGGTAGTGGATCAGATCGGCAATGGTGCCGATCTTGATGTTGTGTTCGGCAGCGAAGGCCTCAAGCTCGGCGCGACGGGACATGGTGCCGTCGTCGTTCATCACTTCGCAGATGACGCCGGCGGGCTCGAAACCGGCCATGCGCGCGAGGTCGCACGCCGCTTCGGTGTGGCCGGCGCGGGCCAGGGTGCCGCCGGCCTGGGCCATCAGCGGGAAGATGTGGCCAGGGCTGACGATGTCTTCGGCTTTGGCGTCGGCGGCCGCAGCGGCCTGCACGGTACGCGCCCGGTCCGCGGCGGAGATACCGGTGGTCACGCCCTCGGCAGCCTCGATGGACACGGTGAACTTGGTGCCGAACCCGGAACCGTTGCGTGGCGCCATCAACGGCAGTTTCAGCAGCTCGCAGCGCTCGCGGGTCATCGGCATGCAGATCAGGCCACGGGCGTGCTTGGCCATGAAATTGATGTGTTCGGCCTTGCAGCATTCGGCGGCCATGATCAGGTCGCCTTCGTTCTCGCGGTCTTCGTCATCCATGAGGATGACCATCTTGCCTTGGCGGATGTCTTCAACCAGTTCTTCGATGCTATTGAGCGCCACGCGGCACCCCCTTGGGTCAGGATTTGAGGTAGCCGTTGGCGGCCAGAAAGCTTTCAGTGATGTTACCGGCCGCAGGTTCGGCAGCCTTGTCGCCCAGCAGCAGGCGCTCCAGGTAACGGGCCAGCAGGTCGACCTCAAGGTTGACCCGACGACCAGGCCGGTACGAGGCCATGATGGTTTCGCTCAGCGTGTGCGGGATGATCGTCAGCAGGAATTCGGCACCATCCACCGCGTTGACGGTCAGGCTGGTGCCGTCGACCGTGATCGAGCCCTTGTGGGCGATGTACTTGGCGAGTTCTTTCGGCGCGCGGATACGAAACTCCACGGCCCGGGCGTTATCGGTACGCGACACCACTTCACCGACGCCATCGACATGACCGCTGACCAGGTGCCCGCCCAGGCGGGTGGTCGGGGTCAGCGCTTTTTCCAGGTTGACCGGGCTGCCGCTCTTGAGGTCGTTCATCGCGGTGCAGTCGAGGGTTTCCCGACTGACGTCCGCCAGGAAACCATTGCCCGGCAGTTCCACGGCGGTCAGGCAGACGCCGTTCACGGCGATGCTGTCGCCCAGCTTGACGTCGCTCAGGTCGAGCTTGCCGGTTTCAACGTGGACCCGCACATCGCCGCCTTTTGGGGTGAGTGCGCGGATGCTGCCGATGGATTCGATGATGCCGGTAAACATGGAGTCCTCCTCGAGAACGGACCGTCGCTTGCGCGAAAGCCGGGAATTATACGCTGGCCTGTGGCACGGGGACGGCGATGACTCGCCAGTCATCGCCCACGGCGCGAATGTCGGTGATTTGAAGCTGCGGCGCGTCTTTCATCTGCGCCAGCGGCCAGTCGAGCAATGGTCGCGCCGTGGATCCGAGGAACTTGCCGGCAATAAAAATCTGGAATTCGTCGACCAACCCTTGCCGGGCGAAAGCACCCGCCAGGCGCGGGCCGGCTTCCACCAGCACTTCATTGACGCCACGGGCCGCCAGCTCCAGCAGCAGGCGATGCAGATCGACCTGGCCATCTTCCCCGGCAACGATCATGCATTCAGGGCCGTTGGCGTACTGTTCCTCAACCGCCATGCAGGTAGCGACAAGCGCCGGGCCGGCCCTGAAGAACGGCGCATCCAGCGGCACCCGCAGACGACCGTCCACCAGCACCCGCAGCGCCGGACGGCTCATGGCCAACGCCGTCTGCTCGGCGTCCAGCCCAAGCTCATCGGCACGCACGGTCAGCCGGGCGTTGTCCGCCAGCACCGTATCGGCGCCGGTCAGCACCACGCTGGCCTGGGCGCGCAGGCGTTGCACCGCCGCGCGAGCGCTGGGGCCGGTGATCCATTGGCTCTCGCCGCTGTCCATGGCGGTGCGACCATCCAGGCTCATGGCGAGCTTGACCCGCACGAACGGCAGGCCGTGCTCCATGCGTTTGAGAAAACCTTCGTTGAGCTTGCGCGCTTCGCCTTCGAGCACGCCGCTTTGTGTGGCGATGCCGGCCTGGGCGAGACGTTGCAGGCCGCGCCCGGCGACTTCCGGATTGGGGTCCTGCATTGCCGCGACCACCCGCGCCACGCCGGCATTGACCAGCGCATCGGCGCAGGGTGGCGTGCGCCCGTGGTGGCTGCAAGGTTCGAGGGTCACGTAGGCCGTCGCGCCCCGGGCTTTGTCAGCGGCGGCGCGCAGGGCATGGACTTCGGCATGCGGTTCACCGGCGCGGATGTGCCAGCCTTCGCCGACCACCAGCCCGTCGCGCACGATCACACAACCGACCCGAGGATTGGGGTGGGTGCTGTAGTGACCACGCCGCGCCAGTTCCAGGGCGCGGGCCATGTAGTGGGCGTCGAGGACGGCCTGCTGCGCCGCGCCGGTCATTCTTTCACCGGTTCGCGGGCCAGGCGGTCGATTTCCTCGCGAAACTCGTTGAGGTCCTGGAAGCGCCGGTACACCGAGGCGAAGCGGATATAGGCGACTTCGTCGAGTTTTTGCAGCTCGGCCATGACCAACTCGCCGACGACGAGCGACTTGACCTCACGCTCGCCGGTCGCGCGCAGCTTGTGCTTGATGTGCACCAGCGCCGCTTCCAGGCGCTCGACGCTCACCGGGCGTTTTTCCAGGGCGCGCTGCATGCCGGCGCGCAGTTTTTCTTCGTCGAACGGCTGGCGGCTGCCGTCGGTCTTGATCAGGCGCGGCAACACCAGTTCAGCGGTCTCGAACGTCGTGAAACGCTCGCCGCAGGCCAGGCATTCGCGGCGGCGGCGGACCTGTTCGCCCTCGGCGACCAGTCGCGAGTCGATGACTTTGGTGTCGTTGGCACCGCAGAAGGGACAGTGCATGGTGGCAGGCAACAAAAAAAGGGAGGGCCATGGTAGCGCATCCCACTGGCAAGACAAGCCATAGGGTTTACGGTATACAGACGGGCTTATTGTAAGACCCACGGAATTCACCTTGCTGGAGCCACCCATGCCGCTACGATCGCTCGTTTTGCTCAGTCTCTTCAGCCTGCTGATGGCGTGCAGCAGCGACGCCCCCAAGCCCGCTGCCCCCGCCCCGGCCCCAGCCCCAGCGCCGAAACAGGCCCAGGAAAAGGCCCGGCAGGCCACCGAGCTTGGCCCGCTGCCGGCCCATCAGCGCGAATTGAGCGGCACCCTGCAAGGCGTACCGGCCGGCGCCGAAGTCGAACTGGCGCTACTGGTGATCGATGACAAGGACCGTCCGCAGCAACTGCTCGCCAGCTCCAGCCTGATCGGCACCAACCAGGCGCTGCCCTTTCGCCTGCGCTTCAACCCGGAAGCGTTCCCGGTCGGCGCCCGTGTCGAGTTGCGCGGCCGCGCCAGCCAGTCCGGCCAACTGATCCTGCATCTGCCGGAACAACGCATCACGCAACCGACCACCCAGGTGCTGGGCGTCCTGCAATTCGTCAAAGCCCCATGAAGGCACCGCAACACCTGCAGGATGCCTTGGTCGAGCTGCTGGGCGATGCGCGCCTGGTAACCGGTGCGCTACCCGGCACCGACCTGGCCTTGTGGCTGATCGACGGCGAGAACATGGACCGCGCCTTCAACCCGGAGGAAACCCGCCGCATCCTCCACGAACCGCCTTACTGGAGTTTCTGCTGGGCCAGCGGCCTGGCGCTGGCCCGCTACCTGGCCGAACACCCGCAGTGGGTCGAGGGCAAGCGGGTCCTGGATTTCGGCGCCGGCTCCGGCGTGGCGGGTATCGCGGCGATCAAGGCCGGGGCAGTCGAAGTGGTGGCCTGCGACCTGGATCCGTTGGCGCTTGCCGCGTCACGGGCCAACGCCTTGCTCAACGGCGTAGAGCTGAATTATTCAGCGGACTTTTTCGCCGAAGCCGATCGCTTCGACCTGATCCTGGTCGCCGATGTGCTTTATGACCGGGCCAACCTGCCGTTGCTCGACCAGTTCCTCGGCCGTGGCCGCGAGGCGCTGGTGGCGGATTCACGGGTGCGCGATTTCCAGCATCCGCTGTATCGCCGTATTGAAATGCTCGAAGCCCTGACTCTGCCGGATCTTGCCGAGCCGGAGGAGTTTCGGCATGTGAGCCTGTACCACGCGCGGCGCGGCTGAAAGCTTCGCGAGCAGGCTCGCTCCCACAAGGGATTTTGTTCAGTTAACAGAAGTTGCCGACACCACAAAAC
>NZ_JBHFJB010000112.1:9662-11746 GCF_057334555.1 Pseudomonas sp. AGC41 | reverse complement strand
ACACCACAAAACACTGTGGGAGCGAGCCTGCTCGCGAAAGCGGTGCATCAGGCGCCGAAGTCCGGCTTTCAGCCATCCCCCACCAAGCCGTATAGTTGCCCCATTCAAGCGTTCTACGAGACTTCCCATGACCCAGGACACGCCCTACATCTTCGACGCCACCACTGCCGATTTCGACCAGTCGGTAATCGCCAATTCCTTCCACAAACCGGTGCTGGTGGATTTCTGGGCCGAGTGGTGTGCGCCGTGCAAGGCGCTGATGCCGATGCTGCAAGGCATCGCCGAGAGCTACCGGGGTGAACTGCTGCTGGCCAAGGTCAACTGCGACATCGAGCAGGACATCGTCGCCCGCTTCGGCATTCGCAGCCTGCCCACCGTGGTGTTGTTCAAGGACGGCCAGCCGGTCGACGGCTTTGCCGGTGCCCAGCCGGAATCGGCGGTGCGGGCGATGCTCGAACCCCATGTGCAGATGCCGCCGCCAGCCGCCGCCGATCCGCTGGAACAAGCCCAGGCGCTGTTCGATGACGGTCGTTTCGCCGACGCCGAAGCCCTGCTCAAGGCATTGCTGGTGGAAGACAACAGCAACGCCAAGGCGCTGATCCTGTATGCCCGCTGCCTGACCGAGCGCGGCGAGCTGGACGAAGCGCAGACAGTTCTGAATGCCGTGAAAAGTGACGAACACAAAGCCGCCCTGGCCGGTGCCAAGGCGCAGATCCAGTTCCTCGGCCTGGCCAAGGACCTGCCGGACGCCGCCGACCTGAAGGCGCGCCTGGCGAAAGACCCACAGGATGATGAAGCGGTGTATCAACTGGCGATCCAGCAACTGGCGCGCCAGCAGTACGAACCCGCCCTCGATGCGCTGCTCAAGCTGTTCATCCGCAATCGCAGCTACAGCGAAGGCCTGCCGCACAAGACCTTGCTCCAAGTGTTCGAGCTGCTGGGCAATGATCACCCGCTAGTGACGACCTATCGTCGCAAGCTGTTCGCCGCGCTTTACTGACCGACCCAGCTGTAGAGCGGCGTATCCCCGCCGCTCAGCACCTTGACCTCGGCGCTGTGGCGCAGGCGCACCAACAGCCGCTTGCCGGACGAAGCGCTGCCGGTCAGGCCTTCCAGCTGCTCCAGCAAGTCCGGGCCGGTCAACTGCCCGGCCTTGCGCAGCAGCTCCTTGGCGATCTGCCACTGGGCATCATCTTGATTCGCCGGTTTGACCGCAGGCGCCACTACGCTCTCGGACTTGGCCACTTGCAACTGCGCGCCGAGCTGCGCCCAGTCGCCTGCATCCATCTCGATCGTCAAGTCCACCGGCCATTCGCCGACGGTTCCGCGTATCCGCAACATCACCGTGCTCCTGAAGATTTCATCTGCGCATGCTCCCATGGGCCTTGCGCGACGCCAAGCAGACGGTCAAACTCTGCGCACTTTCGTTATAAGATTACATAACCTTTCCGGAGACTCGTCATGCGTCGTCTGCTTCTCGCTTTGCCGTTCGCCCTGCTGCCGTTGGCTGTCGCTCACGCGGCCGTCGAGCATGATCACGACCATGACCATGAGCACGGCAGCCTCGGCGCCCATGAACACGGCGTCGCTCGGCTGAACGCCGCGTTGGACGCCCAGACCCTGGAACTGGAGCTGGAGAGCCCGGCGATGAACCTGGTCGGCTTCGAACACGCCGCCAGCAGCGATGCCGACAAGGCCAAGGTCGCCGCCGTGCGGGGGCAGCTGGAAAAACCCCTGGCCCTGTTCAATCTGCCGGCCGCGGCCAAGTGCACCGTGGCCCAGCAGGAGCTGGAGAGCCCACTCTTTGGCGATGAGCCGGACCATGAAGACCACGACGAAGACGGCGACGAGCATCACGACGAGCACAGCGAGATCCATGCCCACTACCAGTTCACCTGCACCGCTCCGGGCGCCTTGAAGAACCTGGACCTGGCGACCCTGTTCAAAACCTTCCCGGCCACCCAGAAAATTCAGGTACAACTGATCAGCCCGAGCGGTCAGCAAGGTGTTGAAGTGACGGCAAAGGCGCCGGCACTGAAATTCTGATCCACCGCAAATCCCAAAGTGGGGGGGGGGGGGGGGGG
>NZ_JBHFJB010000112.1:6070-9593 GCF_057334555.1 Pseudomonas sp. AGC41 | reverse complement strand
CCAGTACATTCAACGACGATGTTGGCTGACTCACCGCATTCGCGAGCAGGCTCGCTCCCACAGGAACTCCGTTAACCTGAAAAATCGGCGACATGACCCAAGCACTCATCGAACTGTCCGACCTGGGCTTCAGCTGGCCCGGGCATCCGCTCTTGCTGGATATCCCGGCGTTTCGCCTGGAGGCCGGTGAAACCCTGTTCCTCAAGGGCCCCAGCGGCAGCGGCAAGACCACGTTGCTGGGGCTGCTGGGCGGCGTGCAAACACCCGATCGCGGCAGCATCCGCCTGCTCGGCCAGGAGCTCAGCGAACTGGGCGCCGGCCGCCGCGACCGCTTTCGCGTGGACCATACCGGCTACATTTTCCAGCAGTTCAATCTACTGCCATTTCTCTCGGTGCGCGAAAACGTCGAGCTGCCCTGCCATTTCTCGACATTGCGCGCGCAACGGGCGAAACAACGCCATGGCAGCGTCGATCAAGCCGCCGCCACGCTGCTGGCCCACCTCGGGCTGAGCGATTCGAGCCTGCTGGAGCGTCGCGCCGACTCATTGTCCATCGGCCAGCAACAACGGGTCGCCGCCGCCCGCGCGCTGATCGGCCAACCGGAACTGGTGATCGCCGACGAGCCGACCTCGGCGCTGGATTACGACGCCCGGGAAAACTTCCTGCGGCTGCTCTTCGCCGAATGCCGCGAAGCCGGTTCGAGCCTGCTGTTTGTCAGCCACGACCAGAGCCTGGCGCCGCTGTTCGATCGCCACCTCTCGCTGGCCGATCTCAATCGCGCCGCCACGCCACTCGAGGTCTGAGATGTATTTGTTCCGTCTAGCCATGGCCAGCCTGGCGAACCGCCGCTTCACGGCGATCCTCACCGCTTTTGCCATTGCCCTTTCCGTCTGCCTGCTGCTGGCCGTGGAGCGCGTGCGTACCGAGGCGCGGGCCAGTTTCGCCAGCACCATCAGTGGCACCGACCTGATTGTCGGCGCTCGCTCCGGTTCGGTGAACCTGCTGTTGTACTCGGTGTTCCGCATCGGCAACGCCACCAATAACATTCGCTGGGACAGCTTCGAGCAGTTCGCCAACAATCCGAAAGTGAAATGGGCGATCCCCATGTCCCTTGGCGACTCCCATCGCGGTTATCGGGTGATGGGCACCACCGAGGCCTACTTCGAGCATTACCAGTACGGTCGCCGGCAGCATCTGGAACTGGCGGACGGCCGGGCATTCGCCAGCGATCCGTTCGAAGTGGTGCTCGGCGCTGAAGTGGCCGAGGCGCTGCATTACAAACTCGGCGAAAAGCTGGTGCTGGCCCACGGCGTGGCGGCCATCAGCCTGGTCAAGCATGACGACAAACCGTTCACCGTGGTCGGCATTCTCAAGCGCACCGGTACGCCGGTGGATCGTACGCTGCACATCAGCCTCGGCGGCATGGAGGCGATCCATGTCGACTGGAAAAATGGCGTGCCGGCCCAGGGCAACGGCCGTATCAGCGCCGACCAGGCCCGCAACATGGACCTTACGCCCAAGGCCATCACCGCGTTCATGCTTGGCCTCAACAACAAGATTTCCACCTTTGCGCTGCAACGGGAAATCAACGAATTCCGTGGCGAGCCGCTGCTGGCGATCCTGCCCGGTGTGGCGCTGCAAGAGTTGTGGAGCCTGATGGGTACGGCGGAAAAGGCCTTGTTCGTGATCTCATTGTTCGTGGTGCTGACCGGCTTGATCGGCATGCTGACGGCAATCCTCACCAGCCTCAACGAGCGCCGTCGGGAGATGGCGATCCTGCGCTCGGTGGGCGCGCGGCCGTGGCACATCGCGACGCTGCTGGTGCTCGAAGCCTTTGCGCTGGCGCTGGCCGGAGTCACCGCCGGGCTGGCCTTGCTGTACATCGGCATCGCCGTCGCCCAGGGTTACGTGCAGTCGGCCTATGGCCTGTATCTGCCCCTGAGCTGGCCGAGCGAGTATGAATGGACGCTGCTGGCTGGCATTCTGGTCGCCGCCCTGCTGATGGGCAGCGTGCCGGCCTGGCGCGCCTATCGCCAATCGCTGGCCGATGGCTTGTCGATCCGTTTATGAGGACGTTGAAAATGCCCCGCGCCCTGCTTGCGCTGTTGATGCTGGTCAGCCTGCCATTGTGGGCGGCCGAGCCGAGGGACCTGGCCTGGTCGGAAATGATCCCGCCGGACGCGCCGCCGGAAGTGCCGAACATGACGCCCTTGCATGACCTGTCGAAAATGAGCGACGCCCTGGCCGCCGAATCCGCGCCGGCGGCCCGGCAGGACATGCCCAACGCCCCGGTGGTCAAGGCCCTGGACGGCCAGCAGATTCGCTTGCCGGGTTATATCGTGCCGCTGGAAGTCAGCGAGGAAGGCCGCACGACCGACTTCCTGCTGGTGCCGTATTTCGGCGCCTGCATCCACGTGCCGCCTCCGCCGTCGAACCAGATCGTGCATGTG
Organism: Pseudomonas sp. AGC41; assembly: GCF_057334555.1. Classification (NCBI taxonomy): domain Bacteria; kingdom Pseudomonadati; phylum Pseudomonadota; class Gammaproteobacteria; order Pseudomonadales; family Pseudomonadaceae; genus Pseudomonas; species Pseudomonas sp. AGC41. The sequence goes on along the minus strand of NZ_JBHFJB010000112.1, from coordinate 7,143 downwards.
AAAAGCGAAGTCGGGGTCAAGCTCGATGAGCTTTATCAACCGTACTGGGTGGAAGGGCCGATGCAGGTCAAGCCATCCACCAGTGAACTGGCCGATGCCGGGTATCAGATGGAGGCGCAGAAGATTTATGTGTATGAGCTGCCGGAGTGAGTCTGGTAGTGATGTGTTGTTCATGAGATAGCTATCGCGAGCAAGCTCGCGATGGCGCCCTCAAGTGTTTCATCACACTTTCATTGAGCTGAGTCAAAAGACCGGACCAGACGGCTTCGTAACATGGGACATCCTTTTTGAATGTTCTCCGGAGCCCCCATGCAAAAGTCTCTGCTCAGCGCTTCCCTCGTCGCCCTCGCCCTCGCTGCCCCTCTCGCCCAGGCCCATACCGCCGGTGATATCATCGTTCGCGCCGGCGCCATCACCGTCAATCCGGATGCCGACAGCTCCAGCGTCAAGGTCGACCGTGGCCCGCTGACCGGTGCCGACCTGGGCGGCAAGGCGACCATGAGCAGCGACACTCAGTTGGGCCTGAACTTCGCCTACATGCTCACCAACAATTGGGGGATCGAGCTGCTGGCGGCCTCGCCATTCGAGCACGACGTGAAAATCAAAGGCACCGCCCTCGGCGCGGCCAATGGCAAGCTCGGCACACTCAAGCACCTGCCGCCGACCCTGAGCCTGGTCTACTACCCGCTCGACGCCAAGTCGGCCTTCCAGCCTTACGTCGGTGCCGGCATCAACTACACCTGGATCTATGACGAACACGTCGGCAGCGACGCCAGCGCCAACGGTTTCAGCAACTTCCGGGCGAGCAACAGTTGGGGCATGGCGTGGCAAGTCGGCGCCGACTACATGCTGACCGACAACATCATGATCAACGGCCAGGTCCGCTACATCGACATCGACACAACCGCCTATGTCGACAACAACGCGGTGGCCGGCGGAACGCGGGCCAAGGTTGACGTGGATGTGGATCCGTTCGTCTACATGGTGGGATTGGGCTACAAGTTCTGACGCGAACCTGAAGGTACGAAAAGCCCCTGTGGGGGGGGGGGGGGGGGGGGGGGGGGGGGGGGGGG
>NZ_JBHFJB010000112.1:3971-5967 GCF_057334555.1 Pseudomonas sp. AGC41 | reverse complement strand
CCCCCCCCCCTCCCACAGTTTTTTGGCTGGTGAAAACTCAGCGCCCGAGCAACCGCGCCAAGCCCACGCTCATCGGCGTTTGCGCCGGCAAGTCGAAGCGCTCCAACAACCGCCGGTTATCCGCCCGCGAATGGCGGATGTCGCCGGAGCGCGCCGGGCCGTAGCTGATCGCGGGCAAATTCCCGACCACATCGGCCAGGGCCTGGAGCATCTGCTTGAGCGTGGTGGCCTGGTTCCAGCCGACATTCACCGCGCCCGCTTGCACTTCAGGTTTCTCGATAGCCTGCACCAGCACCTGCACCAGGTCTTCCACATAGACGAAATCCCGGGTCTGCTCGCCGTCGCCGAATACGCTGATCGGCAAGCCTTTCTGGGCCCGCTCGCTGAAAATGCTGATCACTCCCGAGTACGGCGAGGACGGATCCTGGCGTGGGCCGTAGATGTTGAAGAAGCGGAACACCACCGGCTCGAGGTCGTGTTGGCGCCGGTAGAAGTCGAGGTAGAACTCGCTCGCCAGCTTGTCCGAAGCGTAAGGCGTAAGCGGCGCCTTGGAGGTGTCTTCGCCGATGGCCTGGCCTTCGCCATTGTTGCCATAGACCGCCGCGCTGGAAGCGAACAGCACCCGTTTCACGCCCGCCTGGCGCATGGCCTCGCAGACGTTCAGGGTGCCGATGAAATTGCTCTGGTGGGTGCGCACCGGGTCGTCCACCGAGGCTTGCACCGAAGCCACCGCGGCCAGGTGCGCCACCGCGCTGCACCCGGCCATGGCGCGGGCGACCAGCGGCGCATCGGCGACGTCGCCCTCGATCAGTTCGACTGCCGGGTTGTCCAGCGGCAGGTTGCTGCGTTTGCCGGTGGACAAGTCATCGAGAATGCGCACCGAATGGCCGTTGGCGAGTAACGCGTCGGTCAAGTGCGAACCGATGAAACCGGCGCCGCCGGTGATTAAAACAGGGCCTTTAGCCATGGCGATAAAACCTATCCAGTAAGCCTGGGAGTGCGGCGCGCCAGGCGCGTGGCTTGATCCCGAAAGTGTGCAGAATTTTCTTGCAGGCCAGCACCGCGTGCTGCGGTTCTTCGGCGGCGTCCGGCCGCGCGGCGTGGGCCTGGGGCGTGGGCGCCTCGATGGCCAGCGGGTGCAGGGCGCGGGCTTCGGTAAGAATGGCCTGGCCCAGCGCCAGCGGCGTCGTCGCCTCGTGTCCGGCGTAATGGTACGTGCCCCACAGCGGCGCCGCGCAATCGAGTTGCTTGAGCACCGAAATGATCACCCGCGCCGCATCGTCAACCGGAGTCGGATTACCCCGGCGGTCGTCGGCCAGCAGCAACTCTTCGGGCTGCTCGGCCCGGGCCAGGAAGCGTCCGAGGATGCCATCGGCGCTGTCGTCCAGCAGCCAGCCAAAACGCAGCAACACATGTTGCGGACAGGTGGCGCGCACGCTTTGCTCGATACGCCACAGCGCCTGGCCACGCAAGCCGAGGGGCACCGGTTCGTCTTTTTCGCTATAGGCGGTGGCGCGCGAACCATCGAACACGCGGTAGCTCGACGGTTGCACCAGGACGATGTTGTGATGCTGGCACAGTTCGGCCAGGCGCTCGACCGCCCGCTCCTGACTCGCCAGGCGCTGCTCACTGACGGTCTCGGCCTGGAACCAGTCGAAGTAGTACGCCAGGTTGATCAAGGCGTCTGGCCGGGTGTCGTCGAGCAACTGCGTCAGGCTCGCGGCATCCCAGCCATCTTCGGGGGGGCGGGGGGCAAGAAAACCGATGTCTTCTTCTGCACCGAGGCGAATCAGCGCCTGCCCAAGGGCATTTCCGCCGCCCAGTAACATAAGGCGCATTCGCATAAAGTCAGCAGGCCCAGTCTGTTGGCACAAGAATTTTGGTCGACAACGCCCGTGGGCGTGGTCGGAATCGTTGCATTTTGCGGGTTTAGTGCGCAACCGTCATCCGTAATGTGCAGATCGTGGGTCTGGTCGGCTTCAAGGGCCCCTTCGCC
>NZ_JBHFJB010000112.1:0-3871 GCF_057334555.1 Pseudomonas sp. AGC41 | reverse complement strand
AAGGGGGCCCTGGCAGGCGATAGAGATCCCGGACGGTACTTGCATCCTACCCACCCCACCCGCCTAAACTGCCCCTATGAATCTGCCCCTTCCAGCCGACCACGCCATGGCAGGCTTTCACCCCGCCGTTCGCGCCTGGTTCAACCAGACATTCCCGGCGGTCACCGCCGCCCAGGCCCGGGCGTGGCCGTTGATCAGCCAACGGCGTTCGGTGCTGGTCGCGGCGCCCACTGGCTCGGGCAAGACCCTGACGGCGTTTCTCGCGGTGCTCGATGACCTGGTGCATCGCGGCCTGGCGCAAGGCGGTCTGCCGGACCAGACCCTGGTGGTCTACGTCTCGCCGCTCAAGGCGTTGAGCAACGATATCCGCATCAATCTGCAAAATCCCCTGGCCGGCATCACCGAGCAGTTGCAACGAATGGGCTTGCCGCCCTTGCCCATCACCACGGCGGTGCGCACCGGCGACACCCCGCAAAAAGATCGCACGGCGATGCGCAAGACCGCGCCGCACATCCTGGTGACCACGCCCGAATCGCTCTACGTGCTGCTCGGTTCCGATTCCGGCCGGCAGATGCTCGCCAGCACGCGCACGGTGATCATCGATGAAATCCACGCCATCGCCGCGAGCAAGCGCGGCAGCCACCTGGCCTTGAGCCTGGAGCGACTGCAGGCGCTGTGCGCCGAGCCGTTGGTGCGCATCGGCCTGTCCGCTACGCAAAAACCCATCGAAGCGGTGTCGCGCTTTCTCGTCGGCCAGGGACGCACTTGTGAAATCGTCGACATCGGCCACGCCCGCCCACGGGACCTGAACATCGAAGTGCCGCCCGTGCCGCTCTCGGCGGTGATGGCCAACGATGTCTGGGAACTGGTCTACAACCGGCTCGCCGAACTGGCCCGGCAACATCGGACCACGCTGGTGTTCGTCAATACCCGGCGCCTGGCCGAACGCCTGAGCCGGCATTTGAGCGAGCGCCTGGGCAAGGAGGCGGTGGCGGCCCACCACGGCAGCCTGGCCAAGGAGTTTCGCCTCGACGCCGAACAACGGCTCAAGCGCGGCGAACTGCAGGTATTGATTGCCACCGCGTCCCTGGAGCTGGGCATCGATATCGGCGATGTCGACCTGGTCTGCCAGATCGCCTCGCCCCGTTCGATCTCGGCGTTCCTGCAAAGGGTCGGACGCTCCGGCCATCAGGTCGGCGGCACGCCGAAGGGGCGTCTGTTCGCCACCACTCGTGACGACCTGATCGAGTGCGTCGCCCTGCTCGACTGCGTGCGCCGTGGCGAGCTGGACATCCTGCACATCCCCGAGGCGCCGCTGGATGTGCTGGCGCAGCAGATCGTCGCCGAGGTCAGTTGCCAGGAATGGCATGAACAGGCCTTGCTGGAGATGTTCCGCCGTGCCTCGCCCTATGCCGAACTCGACGAAGGCCATTACCAGGCGCTGTTGCAGATGCTCGCCGAAGGCGTCAATGGCCGCCAGGGTGTGCGCAGCGCGTACCTGCATCGCGACGCGGTCACTCGTACCCTGCGCGGGCGCCGAGGCAGCAAGCTCACCGCCGTGACCAGCGGCGGCACGATTCCGGACAATGCCGACTACAGCGTGCTGCTCGAACCCCAGGGCCTGAACATCGGCAGCGTCAACGAAGATTTCGCGGTCGAGAGCATTGCCGGCGACGTGTTCCAGTTGGGCAATACCTCGTACCGGATCATTCGCGTCGAGAGTGGCCGCGTGCGGGTCGAGGACGCCCAGGGCCAACCGCCGACCATCCCGTTCTGGCTTGGCGAAGCGCCGGGGCGCAGCGCCGAGCTGTCCGAGGCCGTGGCCCGCCTGCAAGCCCGCCTGGATGAACTGCTCGGCGCCACACCGGGCAACCTGCAACCGGCCCTCGACTGGCTGACCGGGACCCTGCAACTGAACCTCGCCAGCGCCGAGCAACTGCTCGATTACCTCGCCCCGGCGCGCCTGGCCTTCGGCGCCCTGCCGTCCCAGGACACGCTGCTGATGGAGCGCTTTTTCGACGAATCCGGCGGTACGCAGCTGATCATCCACACGCCGTTCGGCAGCCGCATCAACCGCGCCTGGGGTCTGGCCCTGCGCAAGCGTTTCTGTCGCACCTTCAATTTCGAATTGCAGGCCGCCGCCAGCGAAGACGCCATCGTGCTCTCGCTCTCCACCAGCCACAGCTTCGAGTTGGACGAGGTCTGGCGTTACCTCACCAGCCACAGCGCCGAACAGATCCTGATCCAGGCGGTACTGGATGCGCCGTTGTTCGGGGTGCGCTGGCGTTGGAACGCCGGCGTGGCCCTGGCGTTGCCGCGTTACACCGGTGGGCGCAAGGTCGCGCCGCAGATCCAGCGCATGAAGAGCGAAGACCTGATCGCCAGCGTTTTTCCCGACCAGATCGCCTGTCTGGAAAATCTCGCCGGCGAGCGAGAGATTCCCGACCACCCGCTGGTGGAACAGACCCTCGACGATTGCCTGCACGAAGCCATGGACAGCGAAGGCTGGCTGGCCCTGTTGCGACGCATGGAAGCGGGCGAGATCCGCTTGGTCAGCCGCGACCTGCCGGCGCCCTCGCCCCTGGCGGCGGAAATTCTCAGCGCCCGACCCTACACTTTTCTCGACGACGCGCCTTTGGAAGAACGCCGCACCCAAGCGGTGATCAATCGCCGCTGGAGCGATCCGCAATCCACCGATGACCTCGGCGCGCTGGATGCCGAAGCCATTCAGGCGGTGCGGGAAGAGGCCTGGCCGACGCCGAGCAATATCGATGAAATCCATGAAGCGCTGATGAGCCTGGCGTGCATTGCCGACAGCGAAGCCGACGCCGAGCCGTCGTGGCTGGAGGGCTTGCGGACCCTGGCCGAGCGCGGTCGCGCCAGTCATGTGCGGATCAGCGAGGAGCGTGGTTTGTGGGTGCCGCTGGAACGGCTGACGTGCCTGCAAGCAATTTACCCACAGACCCGATGGCAGCCGCCGCTGACGCCACTGCCGGGGTTTGATGAGCAGTGGGACAGCGACGACGCCGTGGTCGAGGTCCTGCGGGCGCGACTCAGCGCCTTCGGCCCGCAGCCGCTGACGGCGATCGCCTATCCGCTGGGGTTGTCACCCGCGCAAGCGACCCAGGCCCTGGCCCAACTGGAGCAACAAGGGTATGTGCTGCGCGGTCGGTTCACGCCGGGCACCGGGCAGGAGGAATGGTGCGAGCGGCACCTGCTGGCGCGGATCCACCGCTACACCGTCAAGCGCCTGCGTCGGGAAATCGAGCCGGTGACGCTGCAGGATTTCATGCGGTTTCTCTTCGACTGGCAGCACCTGTCGCCATCCACCCAAGGCCGGGGCAGCGCCGTATTGCCATCGATCGTCAGCCAGTTCGAAGGTTATCCGGCGGCCGCCTCGGCCTGGGACAGCGACCTGCTGCCGGCGCGGATCAAGGATTATTCAGCGAGCTGGCTCGACGAACTGTGTCGCGGCGGCAAGTTTGTCTGGACGCGCCTGAGCGCCCGCCAGAAGCTGTCCGCCAGCGCCTTGCGCAGCACGCCGATCGTCTTGCTGCCGCGCCGCCAGGTCGGGCTCTGGAGCAGCCTGGCCGAGCAGACGCCGCTCGACGAGTTGTCGCCGAGGACGCAAAAAGTCCACCAGGCCCTCAGCGAGCACGGCGCATTGTTTTTCGATGAGCTGCTGCACGAGGCGCACCTGCTGCGCAGCGAACTGGAAAGCGCCTTGCAGGAACTGGTGGGTGCCGGGCTGGTGAACGCCGACAGCTTCGCCGGACTGCGAGCCTTGATCACTCCCGCCAGCAAGCGTCAGGCCCGCAGCAGCCGGCGCGGGCGTGGAGCATTTGTCGGCGGCATGGACGACGCCGGGCGC
>NZ_JBHFJB010000111.1:11869-12274 GCF_057334555.1 Pseudomonas sp. AGC41 | reverse complement strand
GGTAGTGTCCTGGGTATCGGTCACTGCGGTGTCCGCAGGCTTACCATCGATTTCCAGGTTTTCGTAGTTGCCGCCCTTAGCGTCGTCGATCTTGACGCTCAGGTTGCTTCCGCCCGCCAACGCATCGTTAGGCGCGGTGAAGTTCACTGAGCCAGAGCTTGCGCCGACTGGGATAGTGATGCTTTGACCATTCGACAGCGTGACGACCAGCGGAGCGCCGGTGACCGGAGCATTCACCGAAGCGGTGTAAACCACGGTGCCGCCTTCGCCAACCGTCGAAGTTGCGGTGAGCGAAACAGTGCTGGTGTCGAGGGTATCGTTCACGTCGGTGACGACGGGTGCAGTGTTAGGCACCAGATTCTCAAAGTTACCGCCAACTGCCGTGTCGATGCTGACTTCAACCTT
>NZ_JBHFJB010000111.1:4009-11849 GCF_057334555.1 Pseudomonas sp. AGC41 | reverse complement strand
GTTGATCACCGCGCCGTTGCTCAGGGTGATGGTGACAGGCGAGCCGGCGGCGTTAGTCAGGGTCGCGGTGTAAACAATCGAGCCGCCTTCGGCAACGGTGTCGGTTGCGGACAAGGCCAAGCCGGTAGTATCAGCCGAATCAGTGATCGTAGTAACCGCAGGCGTAGTGCTCGGCACCAGATTCTCGAAGTTGCCGCCGGTTGCGCCGGTAATCGTAGTGCTGACGGTGCTGCCATTGTTGTAGACGTCATTGGCCGGAGTATCGACAGCCACGGTACCGGTGGTCTGGCCGGCGGCGATAGTGATCACCGAGCCATTGCTCAACGTCACGGTTACCGGCGTCTGAGCAGGATTGGTCAGCGTCGCGGTGTAAGTGATCTGACCGCCTTCGGTGATGGTTTCGCTGGCGCTGAGCGTCAGGCCAGTCGTATCAGCCGAGTCAGTGATCGTAGTAACCGCAGGCGTCGTGCTCGGCACCAGGTTTTCGAAGTTGCCCCCGGTTGCGCCAGTGATCGTGGTGCTGACGGTACTGCCGTTGTTGTAGACGTCGTTGACCGGGGTATCCACGGCAACGGTGCCGGTGGTCTGACCAGCGGCGATGGTAATGACCGAGCCATTGCTCAACGTGACAGTAACTGGCGTCTGAGCCGGATTGGTCAGCGTCGCGGTGTAAGTGATCTGACCGCCTTCGGTGATGGTTTCGCTGGCGCTGAGCGTCAGGCCAGTCGTATCAGCCGAATCAGTGATCGTAGTAACCGCAGGCGTAGTGCTCGGCACCAGATTCTCGAAGTTGCCGCCGGTTGCGCCGGTAATTGTAGTGCTGACGGTGCTGCCATTGTTGTAGACGTCATTGGCCGGAGTATCGACAGCCACGGTACCGGTGGTCTGGCCGGCGGCGATAGTGATCACCGAGCCATTGCTCAACGTCACGGTCACCGGCGTCTGGGCAGGATTGGTCAACGTGGCGGTGTAGGTGATCTGGCCGCCTTCGGTGATGGTTTCGCTGGCGCTAAGCGTCAGGCCAGTGGCGTCAGCCGAATCAGTGATCGTAGTAACCGCAGGCGTAGTGCTGGGCACCAGACTCTCGAAGTTACCGCCGGTTGCGCCAGTAATCGTAGTGCTGACAGTGCTGCCATTGTTGTAGACGTCATTGGCCGGAGTATCGACAGCCACGGTACCGGTGGTCTGGCCGGCGGCGATAGTGATCACCGAGCCATTGCTCAACGTCACGGTCACCGGCGTCTGGGCAGGATTGGTCAACGTGGCGGTGTAGGTGATCTGGCCGCCTTCGGTGATGGTTTCGCTGGCGCTAAGCGTCAGGCCAGTGGCGTCAGCCGAATCAGTGATCGTAGTAACCGCAGGCGTAGTGCTGGGCACCAGACTCTCGAAGTTACCGCCGGTTGCGCCAGTAATCGTAGTGCTGACAGTGCTGCCATTGTTGTAGACGTCATTGGCCGGAGTATCGACAGCCACGGTACCGTTGGTCTGGCCAGCGGCAATCGTGATGACCGAGCCATTGCTCAACGTCACGGTCACCGGCGTCTGAGCCGGGTTGGTCAGCGTCGCGGTGTAGGTGATCTGGCCGCCTTCGGTGACAGTATTGCCGGCGCTCAGGGTGACGGTGGTGGTGTCGACGGTGTCGGTGATCTGCGTCACGGCTGGCGTGGTCGGCAAGGTCACGGCGATGCCAGTGCCGCCAGTGGTGCCGGTGACGGTCACGCTGACTTGGCTGGGGTCGTTGTAGACCGTGTCGTTCGGCGCGAGCGGAACGTTGACGCTACCGGTCAGCTGCCCGGCCGGGATCACGATCACCGCGCCGTTGGATAGGGTTACGGTCAGGTTGGTTTGCGGCGCCTGGGTCACGGTCGCGGTGTAGACCAGCACACCCCCGGCCTCGGTCAGGGTCGGGGTGGCGCTCAAGGTCATCGTCGCATTGAGCACGGCGTTGGCGGTGGTATCGGCGTTATCGTCACCACCCAGGATGTTGTCATCGGTTGCCGCGGCCGCAGCGAGGCCTTCGGTCGGGAAGCCGATGGTGGGGTCGACGCTGCCGGCCGTGGCATCCAGCACGACGAAGCTATGACCGCCGCCCACGGCGCCGCCTGTACCGGCAGCGGTGGCGCCGGCCGCGGTGGCTTCCAGGGCGGTAGTCGGGTCGACGCCGGCGGCGATGGCTTGCTGCAGCTCTTCTACTGAAGGCGCGGCTTGGGCAGTGGCCTGTTCGAGGTCGGTGGAAGAGTCCGGCGCGCTGGCGCTCCACTGGGTATCGCGGCCCAGGTCAAGCGTGCGGCCGTCAGCCAGTTCCAACGTGACGGCGCCGGCAGGGCCGGTGTCCAGCTGGTCGCCTACGTTAAGGCGATCGCCTTCAATGAGTACGCGCCGAATGCCCTCGGGGGAAACGACGAAAACCTGACCAACAATGCTTTTGACAACGGCAATAACACTGCTCATTGAAGACTCTCCGGGTACCACGTTCAGTAGACGTCCATGGACCCGACGGCCTCGTTGGCCACAGCGATCTGGATGTTCATGCGCACAAAGGGATAATGTTTTGACGCTGGAAATATGACGATTTTTTGACTGCTAGTCCGGCTTATTTTGTTTCTGCCAAACTATTGACCTTATGCTGGCCATCCTAAACAATCGCCTCTGTAATGTCACATTGATATTTAAGCGGCGACCTGTTCTTTCGGTGCGTGTTCCTGCCCCTGTTTTGAACTTTCCGACATACGGTCATTCCGGTTGCCATCATCCGATGCAGCGACACGTCTCGCTGTGATTCAAGACAAGAGTTTCGGGAATTATCCAACCATGCGTTCGCACCTGCTCAAGGCCTTACCCTTCGCCCTGGCTGTCAGTTTTGTACAAGCACAAACCTTGCCGGAGGCGATGCAGCAAGCATTGGATGTTCATCCGGAAATTCAGGCTGGCGTGAACAGTCGCCTGGCGGCGGACTATCAGCTGAAGGCGGCCAAGGGCGGCTACCTGCCTAGAGTGGACCTTGCAGCCGGTTATGGCCGCGAAGGCACCGACAGCGTGACTACTCGTTCGGGCAGTAATAATCATTGGGAAACCCTGAACCGCAGCGAGTCGAGCCTGCGCCTGTCACAAATGGTTTTTGACGGTTTTGCGACGTCCAGCGAAGTCGGGCGTCAACAAGCCAACGTCAGTGCCCGCGCCTATTCCTTGCTCGATGCCTCCGAGCGCACCGGGCTGACCGTCGCCCAGGTGTATCTGGACGTACTGACCCGCCGTGAGTTCGTGCGCCTGGCCGAGGAGAACCTCAAGAGCCATGAGCGCATTTTCGACCAGATCAAGCTGCGCACCTCCCGTGGCGTAGGCAGCGGCGCTGACCTGGACCAGGCCGAGGCGCGCATGGCCCAGGCCCGCAACAACCTGATCACCGAGCAGACCAACCTGGCCGATGCCGAGACCAACTACCTCAGCGCCGTCGGCCAATTGCCTGACCAATTGGAGCGTCCCGCCGACTTTCTGGCGTTGCTGCCGGCCAACCTGACCGAAGCTCGCGCCCAAATGTTGGAAAACAGCCCAGTACTGCGTTCGGCCGAAGCTGACATCGCTGCTGCCGAGAAGCAGTACGAGGCCGCCAAGTCGAGCTTCTACCCTCGCTTCGACGCGGAGCTGGGCCGCACCGCCGACAACGATCTGGATGGCCAGAACGGCCACAACAATGAATGGCAGGCCATGCTGCGCATGCGCTTCAACCTGTACGCGGGCGGCAGCAACAAGGCCGACCTGGAATCCAAGTCCTACCTGTCGAACCAGGCGCTGGATATCCGCAACAACGCGCTGCGCCAGTTGAATGAAGAACTGGGCCTGGCCTGGAACGCCCTGAACAACGCCAACGCCCAGGTGCCGATCGCTCAGCAATACGTGGATCGCAGTGCCAACGTGCGCACCGCCTACCAGAAGCAGTTCCGCCTCGGCGAACGGACCTTGCTCGACTTGCTCGACAGCGAAAACGAGCTGTTCAGCGCCTCCCGCCGTCTGGCGGAAATCAAGAACGTGCAGCTGTTCAGCCAGTACCGGATCAAGGCGACCATGGGCCAGTTGCTGAAAAGCCAAGGCGTGGTCGCGCCGTTGGCATCGGTTGTGCAGACCGACGTGAAACCCAAGGTCCAGTTGCCTGGGATGAATTAAGCCATCCATCCGTTTTTCAGCGAAAGAGTGCCGAGCGTGGAATCAGAAGTCAGTCCAGTCGAACTAGTTCATGACCCGCGCACGCTGCACGATGACCCGCTGCTGGACGGTTTGCTGGCGCTCTGCATGCTGCATCAGAAACCTGCCAGCGCGGCGATGCTCACCACCGGCCTGCCGCTGCCCAAGCAACGGTTGAGCGTCGACTTATTGTCGCGCGCGGCGGCCCGTGCCGGTCTGCAAGGCCGGGTGCTGCAACGCAAGCTCGAACAGATTCCGGCCATCGCCATGCCGGCTCTGCTGCTGCTGAAAGAAGGCCGCAGCGCCGTGCTGCTGGGCTGGGCCGGTGACGACCAGGCGCGCTTGCTGCTCAGCGAAAGCGATGGCGGCGAGGTCACCGTCAGCCGCGAGCTGCTGGCCGATGACTACAGCGGCAAGGTGTTCTTCGCCCAACCGCAGCATAAATTTGACGTCAACCACGGCACGCTGATCCCTCGGGCGCGTTCGTGGTTTCGCGACACCCTCAAGCGCTCCCGCTGGTTGTACGCCGATGCCATCGCGGCCAGCCTGCTGATCAATATCATCGCCATGGCCGCGCCGCTGTTCGTGATGAACGTCTACGATCGCGTGGTGCCGAACCAGGCCGAATCAACCCTGTGGGTACTGGCCGTCGGCATTACCGGCGCCTATATCTTCGACCTGATCCTGAAGATGCTGCGCAGTCTGTGCCTGGATCTGGCGGGCAAGAAAACCGACCTGATCATTTCGGCGACGCTGTTCGAGCGCATCGTCGGCATGGCCATGAAATACCGTCCGGCGCGAGTCGGCAGCTTTGCCCAGAACATCCACGAGTTCCAGAGCCTGCGGGACTTCCTCGCCTCGCTGACCCTGACCAGCCTGATCGACTTGCCGTTCACGCTGCTGATCTTCATGGTCATCGCGATCCTGGGCGGACACCTGGTGTGGATTCCGGTGCTGGCGTTCCCGATCGCCTTGCTGATTGGCTATGCCTTACAGAAGCCCCTGGTGGCGACCATGGAGCGAACCATGGCGCTGGGCGCCGAGCGCCAGTCCAGCCTGATCGAAACCCTGGCCGGCCTGGATGCGGTGAAGGTCAACAACGCCGAAAGCGAACGGCAGTACCAATGGGAACAGACCATCGGCACCCTCAGCCGCCTCGAACTGCGCGTGAAGATGCTGTCCGGCCTGGCGATGAACATCACTTTGCTGATCCAGCAACTGGCCGGGGTGATCATGATCGTCTTCGGCGTCTACCAGATCATCGCGGGCAACCTGAGCATGGGTGGGCTGATCGCTTGCTACATGCTCAGCGGCCGCGCGTTGAGTCCGTTGGCCTCGTTGTCGGGCCTGCTGACCCGCTACCAGCAAGCGCGAGTGACCATGACTTCCGTCGACCAGATGATGGAACTGCCCCAGGAACGCAATTTCGATGAGCGCCCGCTCAGTCGCAAGGTGTTGCAGGGCGCCATTGAATGTCGGCAATTGAATTTCACCTATCCGAACCAGCAGAACGCCGCGCTGAAGAACATCAACCTGGTGATCAAGCCGGGCGAAAAAATCGGCATCATCGGCCGCAGCGGCTCGGGCAAAAGCTCCCTGGCAAAACTGCTGGTGGGGCTTTACCAGCCGGATGACGGCGCGTTGCTGGTGGACGGCGTGGACATCCGCCAGATCGACGTCAGCGAGCTGCGCTACAACATCGGCTACGTGCCCCAGGATATCCAGCTGCTGTCCGGAACCCTGCGTGACAACCTGACTTCCGGTGCCCGCTACGTCGAAGACGAATTGGTGCTTCAGGCCGCTGAGCTGGCAGGCGTACACGAGTTCGCCCGCTTGCATCCGCAAGGCTATGAACTGCAAGTCGGTGAGCGTGGGCAGAACCTGTCCGGCGGTCAGCGCCAGAACGTCGCCCTGGCTCGCGCGTTGCTGCTCAATCCACCGATCCTGCTCTTGGACGAACCTACCAGCGCGATGGACAACACCGGTGAAGAGCGCCTGAAACAACGCCTCGCCGCCGTGGTGGAAAACAAGACCGTGCTGCTGGTGACGCACCGGGCATCCCTGCTGTCGCTGGTGGACCGCCTGCTGGTGATCGACCGTGGACAGATTCTCGCCGACGGCCCGAAAGCCGCCGTCATGGAAGCGTTGAAAAAGGGGCAGATCAGTGTTGCTTAAATCCGGTTTCAAAGGCGCTGTGGGTCGTTACTTCAAAGGTTCCGACTCGCTGCATGGCCAACCGCTGCCCGAGGTCAACAAGGCGCTGATCGAGGACGCTCCTCGGGTGGTGCGTCTGACCATCTGGGGCATCATCGGTTTTTTTGTGTTCCTGGTGCTATGGGCCAACTTCGCCGAGATCGACGAAGTGACCAAGGGCGACGGCAAGGCGATTCCCTCGTCCAAGATCCAGAAGATCCAGAACCTGGAAGGCGGTATCGTCGCCGAACTGTTTGTAAAGGAGGGGCAGATCGTCGACGCCGGTGCGTCGTTGATTCGCCTGGACGACACGCGATTTGTTTCCAACGTCGGCGAAACAGAGGCGGATCGCCTGTCCATGCTGTTGCGGGTCGAGCGCTTGAGTGCCGAGGTCGATGACCGACCGCTGAATTTCCCGGCCGATGTACTCAAGGCCGTGCCGGGCCAGGCTGCCAGCGAAGAATCGCTGTACATCAGCCGCCGCCAGCAGCTGCATGATGAAATCGGCGGCTTGCAGGAGCAGTTGATCCAGCGTCAGCAGGAATTGCGCGAGTTCGTCTCCAAGCAGGCGCAATACCGCTCGGGCCTGGCGCTGCAACGCCAGGAAATCAACATGTCCGAGCCGCTGGTGGCCCAGGGCGCGGTGTCGCCGGTGGAAGTGCTGCGGCTCAAGCGTGCCGAAGTCGAGACCCGTGGGCAGCTGGACGCGACGACGCTGGCAATTCCTCGCGCCGAATCGGCGATCAAGGAAGTGCAGCGCAAGATCGACGAGACCCGCGGCAAGTTCCGCAGCGAGGCACTGACCCAGCTCAATGAGGCACGCACCGACCTGAACAAGGCTCAAGCCACCGGCAAGGCCCTGGAGGACCGGGTGAGCCGTACCCTGGTGACCTCGCCGGTGCGCGGCATCGTCAACAAACTGCTGGTCAACACCATCGGCGGCGTAATCCAGCCCGGTAGCGACCTGGTGGAAATTGTGCCTCTGGACGACACTATCCTGGTGGAAGCGAAGATCCGTCCCCAGGACATCGCTTTCCTGCACCCCGGCCAGGACGCCACGGTGAAATTCACCGCCTACGACTACACCATCTACGGTGGGATGAAAGCCAAGCTGGAACAGATCGGCGCCGACACCATCACCGACGAAGACAAGAAAACCACCTACTACATCATCAAGCTGCGTACCGAACGCAGCCACCTGGGCACGCCTGAAAAGCCCTTGCTGATCATCCCCGGGATGGTGGCGTCGGTGGATATCATCACCGGCAAGAAGACCGTGCTGAGCTACCTGCTCAAGCCCATCATCAAGGCCCGGGCCGAGGCGTTGCACGAGCGGTAAATTAATCGAGCTGTGACTCGCTGCTTTTGTGGCGAGGGAGCTTGCTCCCGCTCGGCTGCGAAGCAGTCGCAAAACCAGGCAATACTTTCAGCCTGAAAGAATGCCGGGGCCTGCTCCGCAGTCCAGCGG
>NZ_JBHFJB010000111.1:0-3947 GCF_057334555.1 Pseudomonas sp. AGC41 | reverse complement strand
CCCCCCACAGGACCGTGTTGCTCCCGCAGCTTCTGCCATATGGTTATGCATTTTCAGTATTTAAATTAACCTTCTTATACCCTTAAAGTCATCCCCCTGCGTACCTGCCGACCAATCGGCGCGCCGCACGACACAAACCGACACGGTGACCCCGTGAGTTTTTGATCGACTGCGCGCCCATTCAAGCGCGCCGTGCGTGGGAGTGATGTATGCCAGCCGTCTCTATTTCTCCAGATTCAAATGCCGCGGACATCGCGCCGCAATCATTCGAAGTACGCCCATTCAGCGGTGCCGTAGGTGCCGAGATCGTCGGGCTGGATCTGTCCCGGCCGATCAACGATCAGGATTTCGCGCGCATCCACCGCGCACATCTGGACTATCACGTCGTGGTGTTCCGCGATCAGCGCATTACCCCCGAGCAGCACATCGCTTTCAGCCGCCGTTTTGGCGTGCTGCAAATCCATGTGCTCAAGCAATTCCTGCTGGCCGGGCATCCGGAAATTCTCATCGTCTCCAACATCATCGAGAACGGCCAGTCCATCGGCCTGGGAGACGCCGGCAAGTTCTGGCATTCGGACCTTTCCTATAAGGAACTGCCGAGCCTCGGCTCGATGCTCCACGCCCAGGAGCTGCCGAGCGAGGGCGGCGACACGCTGTTCGCCGACATGCACAAGGCCTGGGACGGTTTGCCTGATGCGTTGCGAAAAGCGGTGGAAGGCCGTTCGGCGGCGCACTCCTACACGGCGCGCTACAGCGAGACCAAATTCGAAGGCAACTGGCGCCCAACGCTCACGCCTGAGCAACTGGCCCAGGTCGCCGAAGTCGTGCATCCCATCGTCCGCACCCACCCGGAAACCGGGCGCCAGGCGCTGTTCGTCAGCGAAGGCTTCACCACACGCATCGTCGGCCTGCCGGAGGATGAAAGCCAAGCCATCCTGGCCGAGCTGTATGCCCACAGCGTGCTGCCGCAGAACATCTATCGCCATCAATGGCAGCCACACGACCTGGTGTTCTGGGACAACCGCTCGCTGATCCACTTGGCCGCCGGTTGCCCTGGCCATCTGCGCCGCAAGCTGTATCGCACCACTATCCAGGGCGACGCCCCTTTCTGATCGGCTGCGCAACGCGCAAAGAGCCCGGAGAAACACCATGTCCAAACGCATTGCTTTTGCACCGCTGGCTGCGGCTATCGGCCTGGGGTTCAGCTTGCTCGCTGGCAGCCTGGTCGCGCCGGCCAGCGCCCAGGCCGAGGGCGAGATTCGCATCGCCGAGCAGTTCGGCATCGTCTACCTGCTGCTGAACGTGGTCCGCGACCAGCAATTGATCGAGAAGCACGGCAAGGATGAGGGCATCGACATCAAGGTCGACTGGACCCAGCTGTCCGGCGGCGCGGCGGTCAACGATGCGTTGCTGTCGGGCTCCATCGACATTGCCGGGGCCGGCGTCGGGCCGTTGCTGACGGTCTGGGACCGTACCCGTGGCAAGCAGAACGTCAAGGCCGTGGCCTCCCTCGGCAACTTTCCCTATTACCTGTTGAGCAACAACCCGAACGTCAAGACCATTGCCGACTTCACCGAGAAGGACCGCATCGCGGTGCCGGCGGTGGGCGTGTCGGTGCAGTCGCGTTTCCTGCAGTACGCCGCCGCGAAGCAGTGGGGCGACAAGGAGTTCAATCGCCTCGACAAGTACACCCTGGCCGTCCCGCACCCGGATGCCACGGCCGCGTTGATTGCCGGCGGCACCGAACTGACCGGGCACTTTTCCAACCCGCCGTTCCAGGACCAGGCCCTGCAAAATCCCAATGTCCACGTGGTGCTCAATTCCTATGACGTGCTCGGGCCGAATTCGCCCACGGTGCTGTTCGCTACCGAGAAATTTCGCGATGAAAACCCGAAGACCTACAAGGCTTTCGTCGAGGCGCTGACCGAAGCGGCCGAGTTTGCTCAGAAAGACAAAGGCGCGGCGGCGGACACCTACCTGCGCGTGACCAAGGCCAAGATCGACCGGGCGACTCTGCTGAAGATCATTGAAAACCCGCAGATCGAATTTACCGTCACGCCAAAAAACACCTACCCGCTCGCCGAATTCCTCTACCGCGTCGGCGCCATCAAGAACAAGCCGGCCTCCTGGGAAGACTACTTCTTCCAGGACGCCAGACCGCTGCAGGGGAGCTGATTGTCATGAACGCGCCATTGCAAGGCCACGCGGCCAGCAACGCCACCCACACCGACACCGCGCTGTTGTCGGTGGATAACGTCAGCCTGGAATACCGCACCCCGCAGAGAGTGGTGCGGGCCACCCATCAGGTGAGTTTCGAAGTCGATCCGGCGGACCGCTTTGTATTGCTCGGCCCGTCCGGATGCGGCAAGTCCACATTGCTCAAGGCCATTGCTGGTTTCATATCGCCGTGCGAGGGCGAGATTCGCCTGCAAGGCCAAACCGTCAACGCGCCAGGGCCGGACCGGATCGTGGTGTTTCAGGAGTTCGATCAACTGCCACCATGGAAGACCGTCAAGCAGAACGTGATGTTCGCGCTGCTGGCGTCGGGCACGCTCAAACGTCGCGAAGCCGAGGAGCGGGCGCTGCACTACCTCGATAAAGTCGGGTTGGCAGCGTTTGCCGATGCCTATCCGCATACCTTGTCCGGTGGCATGAAGGCCCGTGTCGCGATTGCCCGGGCGTTGGCGATGCAACCGAAGATCCTGCTGATGGACGAGCCCTTTGCGGCGCTGGATGCGCTGACCCGCCGCAAGATGCAGGAGGAATTGCTGCTGCTCTGGGAAGAGGTGCGCTTCACGCTGCTGTTCGTTACCCATTCCATCGAAGAAGCGCTGGTGGTGGGCAACCGCATCCTGCTGCTGTCACCGCATCCGGGGCGGGTCCGGGCGGAAATCCACAGCCATCAATATGATCTGCACAGCCTTGGCGGCGTCGGATTCCAGCACACGGCGCGGCGGATTCATTCGCTGCTGTTCGAACAAGGCCAGTCGCCGGATGCTGAACGCGAGCTGGGTTTTGCCGACATTCGTATCGCGTACTGAGGAGAGCGTTTCATGAGCCAGTTATCGCCTGTGCGCGAAGAATACGAAGTCGATCTGCAACCGCTGAGCCACGTGCCGCTGGAGCGGGAATTGCCTCTGGGGCAGCGTCTTTGGCAACAGGGTTGGTTGCGTAGATGCTTGATTCTGTTAGTGCTGGCGCTGGTGTGGGAGGGCGTGGCGCGTTACCAGAACAACGACCTGTTGCTGCCGAGCTTTTTGCAGACTGCCAGCGCGCTGTATGACGGTTTGCTCAGTGGCGAGTTGCTGGGCAAGGTGTGGATTTCCCTGGTGGTGCTGCTCAAGGGTTATTTGCTCGGCATCATCCTGGCGTTTGGCTTGACCACCCTGGCGGTATCGACCCAGTTGGGGCGTGACCTGCTCAGTACCCTGACGTCGATGTTCAACCCGTTGCCGGCCATCGCGCTGTTGCCGTTGGCGCTGCTGTGGTTCGGCCTGGGGCAGAACAGCCTGATTTTTGTATTGGTGCATTCGGTGCTGTGGGCGCTGGCTTTGAACATGTATGCGGGGTTTCTCGGCGTGTCGGAAACGCTGCGCATGGCCGGGCGCAACTACGGGCTCAAGGGCCTGCGTTTTGTGCTGTTCATCCTGATTCCGGCGGCGCTGCCGTCGATCCTCGCCGGGCTGAAAATCGGCTGGGCCTTCGCCTGGCGCACCCTGATCGCCGCCGAACTGGTATTCGGCGCCACCAGCGGCAAGGGCGGCCTGGGCTGGTACATTTTCCAGAACCGCAACGAGCTGTACACCGACAAGGTCTTTGCCGGGCTGGCGGTGGTGATCCTCATCGGCCTGCTGGTAGAGAACCTGGTATTCGACAGCCTGGAGCGGGTGACGGTGAAGCGTTGGGGGATGCAAAGGTAAGCCATTCATGAGCATCTGTGGCGAGGG
>NZ_JBHFJB010000110.1:0-3995 GCF_057334555.1 Pseudomonas sp. AGC41 | reverse complement strand
CATCGAACCCCATCGTTTCATTCTCGAGCCCTTCGAGGCTCGCCGCTTCGCCAATCTGTGCGGGCAATTCGACGAGCATCTGCGCTTGATCGAACAACGCCTGGCCATCGAGATCCGCAACCGCGGAAACCAGTTCGAGCTGATCGGCGATCCCAAGCACACCTCCTCCGCGGAAAACCTGCTGCGCCGCCTCTATCGGGAAACCAAGGCAAGCGAGCTGTCGCCGGACCTGGTCCACCTGTTCCTGCAGGAATCGGCTGTCGAGGAACTCGACAACCCTGCCGCTGCGGAACCTGCCGTGGCCCTGCGCACGAAAAAAGGCATGATTCGCCCACGCGGCGTAAATCAGCAGCGCTACGTGAAGGAAATCCTCGCCAACGACATCAATTTCGGGATTGGCCCGGCCGGTACCGGCAAGACCTATCTGGCCGTGGCTTGCGCGGTCGATGCGCTGGAGCGCGAACAGGTCCGACGCATCCTGCTGGTGCGCCCGGCCGTAGAAGCGGGGGAAAAGCTCGGTTTCCTGCCTGGCGACCTCACCCAGAAAATCGACCCGTACCTGCGCCCGCTCTACGATGCGCTGTACGAAATGCTCGGCTTCGAATACGTCGCCAAGCTGATCGAACGCCAGGTCATCGAGGTTGCGCCACTGGCCTACATGCGTGGCCGTACGCTGAACAACAGCTTCATCATCCTCGACGAAAGCCAGAACACTACCGTCGAACAGATGAAGATGTTCCTGACCCGGATCGGCTTCGGCTCCACGGCCGTCATCACCGGGGACATCACCCAGGTCGACCTGCCCCGCGGCACCAAGTCCGGGTTGAACCATGTGATCCAGGTGCTCAAGGATGTGCCAGGCATCAGCTTTACGCATTTCATGCCCAAGGACGTCGTGCGCCATCCGTTGGTGCAGCGCATCGTCGAAGCCTATGAGCGCTTCGAGAATCGCCAGGAAGACGCGCCCGCCGTCAAGGGCAACAGCCACGATGCTTGAACTCGACCTGCAACTGGCCAGCAAACATGCAGCGCCCAGCGAGGCCCAGTTCCGTCAATGGTGCGAACTGGCCCTGCGCCAGCGCAGCGCCGACTCGGAACTGACCATCCGCCTGGTGGACGAAGCCGAAGGCCGCGAGTTGAACCACACCTGGCGGCAGAAAGACTACGCCACCAACGTGCTGTCCTTCCCGGCCGACGTGCCCGACGAGTTGCTCGATATCCCGTTGCTGGGCGATCTGGTGATCTGCGTCCCGGTGGTGGAGCGTGAAGCGGCGGAACAACACAAGACCCCTGAGGCCCACTGGGCTCACCTGGTGATTCACGGCTGCTTGCATTTGCTCGGTTACGACCATATGGAAGATGACGAAGCCGAGGAAATGGAAGCACTGGAACGAACGTTGCTTGCCGAGCTAGGTCATCCCGACCCTTATGCCGGCGATGAACACTGATACATCAACCTGTAACGACAAAGGATTCAGAGTAATCGCTATGAGCGAAGATCGATCGACCAACGGGCAGAAGTCATGGCTGGGCAAGCTCACCCAGGCTTTTGCCCATGAGCCGAAAAACCGCCAGGAGCTGCTGGAGCTGCTGCGCGATGCACACCAGAACAAACTGTTGGACAGCGAAGCGCTGGCCATCGTCGAAGGCGCCATCCAGGTCGCTGACCTGCAAGTGCGGGACATCATGGTCCCGCGCTCGCAGATGGTCAGCATCAAGGCGACCCAGACACCCCGCGAATTCCTGCCCGCCGTGGTCGACTCCGCTCACTCGCGCTACCCGGTCGTCGGCGAGAGCCATGACGATGTCATGGGTGTGCTGTTGGCCAAGGATCTGCTGCCGCTGATCCTCCAAGAGAACGGCGACAGCTTCAACATCAAGGATTTGCTGCGTCCGGCCACCTTCGTGCCCGAGTCCAAGCGCCTTAATGTGTTGCTGCGCGAGTTCCGCGCCAATCACAATCATATGGCCATCGTCATCGACGAATACGGTGGCGTGGCCGGGCTGGTCACTATCGAAGACGTGCTCGAGCAGATCGTCGGCGACATTGAAGACGAGCACGATGTCGAGGAAGACAGCTACATCAAGCCGCTGCCCAGCGGTGACTTCCTGATCAAGGCCCTGACGCCCATCGAGAACTTCAACGAGTTTTTCGACAGCGAATTTTCCGATGATGAGTTCGATACCGTCGGTGGCCTGGTGATGAGCGCTTTCGGGCACCTGCCCAAGCGTAACGAAACCACCGAGATCGGCTCCTGGCGCTTCCGCATCCTGAATGCCGACAGTCGCCGGATCCATCTGCTACGCCTGTCACCCATTGCCCGTTAACCCCTGCGAGACCCGCTAAGGAAACACATGCGCTGGATAACCCGCCCCGGCTGGCCCGGTAACCTGCTGGCCGTGGCGGCCGGTGCGATCACCACCCTGGCGTTGGCCCCCTTCGACATCTGGCCGCTGGCATTGCTGGCGGTCGGGTTGTTCTATGCCGGCTTGCGCGAGCTCTCGCCTCGCCAGGCCCTGGGGCGTGGCTGGTGCTTCGGTTTCGGCCTGTTTGGCGCCGGCACCAGCTGGATCTACGTCAGCATCCACAACTTCGGCGGCGCCTCGGTGCTGCTCGCCGGTCTGTTGATGCTGTTGTTCATCGCCGCCATCGCCTGGTTTTTTGCCCTGCCCGCCTGGCTGTGGGCGCGCTGGCTGCGGCGCAACGAAGCGCCCCTGGCCGACGCCCTGGCCTTCGCCGCGCTGTGGTTGGGCCAGGAGGCTTTCCGCGGCTGGTTCCTGACCGGTTTTCCGTGGCTCTATTCCGGCTATAGCCAGCTCGACGGCCCGCTGGCGGGTCTCGCGCCGCTGGGCGGGATGTGGCTGATTTCCTTCACCCTCGCCCTGACCGCCGCGCTGCTGTACAACGCGCCGCGGCTGCTGCGCGCCGGGCGCAAGGGCTTCATCGCTGCGGGCCTGGTGCTGCTGGTCGGTCCGTGGGTCGCTGGCATGGCGCTCAAGGACCACGCCTGGACCAGTCCTTCGGGCGCCCCGCTGAGCGTGGCGGCGATCCAGGGCAATATTGAACAAAGCATGAAGTGGGACCCCGAACAGCTCAACGCGCAGTTGGCGCTGTACCGCGACATGAGCCTCAGTTCCAAGCGCGTCGACCTGCTGGTCTGGCCGGAAACCGCGGTGCCGGTGCTCAAGGAATCCGCCCAGGGTTACCTGGACATGATGGGCAGCTTCGCCGCCGAGCGGCATTCGGCGCTGATCACCGGCGTGCCGATTCGCCAGTTGGTGCGCCACGAGAAACGCTACTTCAACGGCATCACCGTGACCGGTGAAGGCGATGGCACCTACCTCAAGCAGAAGCTCGTGCCCTTCGGCGAGTACGTGCCGTTGCAAGACCTGCTGCGCGGGCTGATCGCATTCTTCGACCTGCCCATGTCGGATTTCGCCCGAGGCCCGGCCGACCAGCCATTGCTGCAAGCCAAGGGTTACCAGATCGCCCCGTTCATCTGCTACGAAGTGGTCTACCCGGAATTCGCCGCCAGCCTTTCGGCGCGCAGCGACCTGCTGCTGACCATCAGCAACGACACCTGGTTCGGCACTTCGATCGGTCCGTTGCAGCACCTGCAAATGGCGCAGATGCGCGCGCTCGAAGCCGGCCGCTGGATGATTCGCGCCACCAATAACGGCGTGACCGGCCTGATCAACCCCTTCGGCCAGATCACCGCCAGCATCCCGCAATTCGAGCGCGGCATTCTCTACGGCGAAGTGGTGCCGATGCACGACCTGACGCCCTACCTGCAGTGGCGTTCGTGGCCGTTGATCATCCTGTGCGTGTTACTGCTGGGCTGGGCATTGATGGCAGGGCGGATGGCCAAGACCGTTTGACACACCTCTTGTAGGGCTGGATATCTCTGTGGCGAGGGAGCTTGCTCCCGCTCGGCTGCGCAGCAGTCGCAAAACCGGACAGTGCGGTTTACCTGGAGCACTGCAGGGGCCTGCTT
>NZ_JBHFJB010000109.1:4194-8886 GCF_057334555.1 Pseudomonas sp. AGC41 | reverse complement strand
GGCCCACGGAGCAATGCCGGAGTGAGGGCACACCGAGCCTGGGCGAGGTGCCGAGTGGTGGGGCAAAGCGCTTTTGGTTACTTTTGGCGCTCTACCAAAAGTGACCCGCTGTAAGAGCGGAACCATAAGCAGCCGTTACAGCAGCAATGGATATACACACATATCTAAGTCTCAAAGCCGGGAGCTCCATGGTCCAGACCCTAACCCCCCATCACCCCGTCCCAGCCCTCCCGCCCGAAGGCCTGATCGCCGTGATCGCCCCCGCCGGCCCGGCCCCATTGGACACGGAAAAAGCCACCCAATGGATGCGCGCCAGGGGCCATGATCTGCGAATCTTCCCCGGCGTCTACGAAAAAGACGGCTACCTGGCCGGCAGCGACGAAATACGCCTCAACGACCTGCACGCCGCCTTCGCCGACCCCGAGGTAAAAGCGATCATCTGCCTGCGCGGAGGCTACGGCACCCCACGCCTGCTCGATCGCATCGACTTCGACCTCATAAAACGAAACCCCAAGCCCTTCGTCGGCTACAGCGACATCACCGCACTGCACCTGGCAATCAGCCGTTACGCCGGGTTCGTGACCTTTCACGGACCATTGCTCAACGCCGACCTGCTGAGCGACAAGGAACCCCCGACCGTCACCTCGTTCTTCAGCCTGATCCGCGGACAGCTGAAAGCGGGCGACGTAATGAGCCATCCCGCAGCCTATCCATTGACCACCGTAGAACCTGGCATCGCCCACGGGCGCCTGCTGGGAGGCAATCTGTCGATGATCGCCGCGACCATGGGCACGCCTTACGAAATTGATGCCGAAGGCGTGATCCTGTTGGTCGAGGACGTCAATGAGCCGCTATATCGCATCGATCGCTTGCTGACCCAGTTACGGTTGGCGGGCACTCTGGCGAAGCTGCGGGGCGTGCTGTTGGGGGATGTCGCCGGTGTGGATGGCGAGGCGCTGAACCGCTTGTTCAAGCAGACCTTCGAACCACTGCGTATTCCGGTGTTGTCCGGCTGGCGCAGCGGGCACTGCGATCCGAACCTGACGTTGCCGATGGGCGCGCTGGTGACGCTGGATGCGGGGGAGAAGAGGTTGGTGCTGGAGCAGGATGTGGTGGTCAGCCGCTAATTTTCTGTTGCCTGATAGTCAGTCTTGGCGAGCAGGCTAGCTCCTACAGGGAATACATGAGCACCTGTGGGAGCGAGCCTGCTCGCGAAAGCGTCAGCCATACATCGATTCAGCGGCTACGCAACGCCTCCAGCAACTTGTGCGTCGGATACCCATCCGCCGGCCAGCCAAACGACTGCTGGGCGCTGCGGATCGCCTTGCGGGTGTTGGCGCCGATAATGCCGTCGGGCGTGCCCGCATCGTAGTTGTGCTTGCCCAAAAGGGTCTGCAATTCGATGCGTTCGCTGCGGCTCAAGGGCAGATCCTCCTTTGGCCACTGGCCGTAGATCAGGCCTGCGCCAGCGAAGCGCTGCGACAACAGCCCAACCGCCAACGCATAGGACGATGAGTTGTTGTACTTGAGGATGGCGCGGAAGTTGTCGAATATCAGGAATGCCGGGCCGCGATGGCCTGCCGGCAGGAGAAGGGAAGCCGAGAGCTGTTTCTCATCCGGGGCAATCGGCAAGCCGCCATATTCGGAAACGCCCAGGCGCTCCCATTCGGAGACGGGTTTGCGAATCGTGCCATCGGCCAGGGTGTAGTCGAAGCCTTCGCCGAGCGAGACCTCGAACCCCCACGGTTGGCCGCGCTGCCAGCCGGAGCTCTGCAGGTAATGCGCGGTCGAGGCCAGGGCGTCGGTGGAACTGCCCCAGATATCACGACGCCCATCGCCATCGAAATCCACCGCATGGGTGTTGTAGGTGGTTGGAATGAACTGGGTCTGGCCCATGGCGCCGGCCCAGGAACCGAGCATTTTTTCCGGGGTGATATCGCCTTGTTGCAGAATTTGCAGCGCGGCAATCAGTTGTGCGTGAGCAAAACCTGGGCGCCGCCCTTCGTACGCGAGGGTCGCCAGGGAGTTGATCACCGACTTGGTCCCCTGGAATTGGCCGAAGTTGCTCTCCATGCCCCACACCGCCACCAGCGCCTGACGATCGACACCGTAGCGCTGTTCGATGCTTTGCAGGATGTCGGCGTGCTGCTGGAGCAAGGCCTGGCCTTTGCGCACCCGCAAAGGTGACAAGGCGCCATCGAGGTATTCCCATACGGGCCGGCTGAATTCAGGTTGGCTGCGATCAGCCTTGATCACGCTCATGTCCGGGCTGACGCCGATGAAGGCGCGGTCGAACAGGTCGGCCCGGATCCCGGCGGCGAGTGCTTCCTTGCGAAACCCGGCTTGCCATTCGGCGAAGGTCTGGGTCGGCGCGATGACCAGGTTTTCCCCGGTCGGCACCACGGGCGGCACGATGGCCGGTGCGGTCACGGCAGGCAGGGTCTTGAGCGGTTGGGCGTCGGCGGCGGTGGGTTTTTCAGCGCAGGCGACCAATAACGCAACGCTTGCGGCAGCTATCAATTGGCGCAGTGGCCAACGACGGGAAAGGCAAAGGGGCATGCACGGGTCCAGATAAACGAATCAAGTGCTGACCTTAACATGGGCAGGGGCTGTAGAGCTTGTTCGAGTGTTTCAGGCTGCCAGAAAGCAAGAAGCCTCCCAGTTGTCAGACTGGAAGGCTTCGCGGCGGTAGCTGCCTTTGCCCTTGGCGGGTCGTTCCTGGCGGCTGCGGAACAGGGGCTGGGCGACGATGGACTTGGCCTTGTTTGGGCCATGCCTGGATGGCTTTTTGCTCATGATGGGATCTCTCGTTGGGTGGTTTTTTGCGAGGCAAATCATGGGGCAGGGCTGGGGTTTTGTCCAGTCCCTGCGCTGTGCAGGATATGTCACCTGAGTCAACGGAGTTTGTGGCGGGGGATCAGCTCGCGCCCCATAGGTACCGGTTTATTCAGCGGGTAATGACAGCCGTTGGCCGGCCATCAACAGCGACAACCGACTGAGGCTCATCCACGGCGAGCCTGCCGCCTGGCCCTTGATCTGCGCGTCGATGCGCTGGGCTTCGAGCAGCAATTGCGCCCAGCGTGATGCCGAGTAACGTTGCAGCGCCTTGCTCATCAACGGTTTGCGTTTGTCCCATACCGGCGGCCGGGCCTGGCTGAAGGCTTTGTCCAGCGGCACGCCCTGACTGTATTGCAGCGACAGGTTCGCGAGCAGTCGCAACTCCCGGGCCAATGCCCAGAGAATCACCGGCGGTTCGACGCCTTCGCCCCGCAGGCCTTCAAGCATGCGCAAGGCGTGGGCGGCTTCACCGTTAAGGATTGCGTCGGTCAGCCCGAAGACATCGAAGCGTGCGCTGTCGGCCACGGCCGCCTGGACCGTTTCCACTGTAATCTGGCCACCCTCGGCCATCAGCTTGAGCTTTTCGATTTCCTGGGCGGCGGCCAACAGGTTGCCTTCGACCCGGGCGGCAATCAGCTCAACCGCGTCCTGGCTGGCCGACAGGCCGGCCTGGGACAGGCGCTGGCGGATCCAACCGGGCAACTGGCCGACATCCACCGGCCAGATCTGCACGAACTGAGTCTGCTGGCCTTCGACCAGCGCCTTGCCCCACTTGGTTTTCTGCGCGCTGCCATCGAGTTTCGGCAAGCTGATCAGCAATACCGTGTCTTCGGCGGGCCGCGAGCAGTATTCGATCAGCGCAGCGGCGCCCTTGTCACCGGGTTTACCGGAGGGCAAGCGCAGTTCCAGCAAACGTTTTTCGGCGAACAGCGACATGCTCGCCCCGGCCTGCAGCAACGTACCCCAGTCGAAACTGGCGTCGGCGGCGAACACTTGGCGTTCGTCGAAACCTTGCTGGCGGGCAGCAGAGCGGATGGCGTCGGCGGCTTCCTGGCACAGCAGCGGATCATCGCCGCTGATGATATAGACGGGCGCGAGGGCGCCTTGCAGGTGTTTGCCGAGTTGAGCGGGAGCGAGCTTCATAGGCGCAGGCGAGCGGGGCGCCGGAGCGCCCCGCAAAGCTTATTGAGCCGGGATCTGCATGGGCGACTGTTGCGGGGTTTCCGCCTCAGCCTTGCGTGCCGCTTCCAGTGCCTCGGCCTCAGCCTTGGCACGGGCGTCTGCGGTCTGTTGCAACTGGTCCAGTTGGGCCGGGCTCAGTTGTTGCAGGCGCAGCATCATGCGCTGAACCAGTTCACGACGCATTTCGCCGCGCACTTCGACGGACTCCTGATCGGAACCGGTGATGTTGTTGCCATCGTGCAGGTAGACCTTCTGCACCTGCAGCTTGTCGTCCAGCAGCGACAGATCATTCTGGCCGCGGATCTCGTAGTTCAGCACGTTGGTCAGCTCGTACTCGGCCGAACGGCCGGCGCCGGCATAGCTGAGGCTGCGCTGGCTTTGCTGTTCGCTTGCCAATATCAGCTTGTACGGCGCGCCGCTGTAGACTTTCACACCGCTGTTTTCCAGGGTCTGACGCAGCATTTTCACGGTATCGCCATAAGCGTCCCGCGCGCTGAGGTCCAGTTCCTTGATGGCCAGCTCGGTGGTGCCCGTGCCGCGCAGCTGGAAGCCGCAGGCGCTCAACAGGACCGCCAGGCCCATAACCAGCAGATTACGTTTGATCATGTTGTTGCTCCCCTTGAAACCCATGGGCCGAACTGTGCGGCCCCGCAGGTCATATTCGGCGTGGGG
>NZ_JBHFJB010000109.1:0-4174 GCF_057334555.1 Pseudomonas sp. AGC41 | reverse complement strand
CGGGCCGATGGCCCGGACGCCCGATCCAATTAGCTTGCGACGATATTGACCAGTTTGCCGGGCACGACGATCACTTTGCGGATCGTCAGGCCATCGACGAAGCGCAGTACGTTTTCGTTGGCGCGTGCGGCGGCTTCGACTTCTTCGCGAGTGGCGTCGGCCGGCATGTCGATCTGGCCGCGCAGCTTGCCGTTGACCTGGATAACCAGGGTCAGGCTGTCTTGTACCAGCGCTGTTTCGTCCACCACCGGCCAACCAGCGTCGATCACCGGGTCGGCGTGACCCAACTGATTCCACAGCTCATGGCTGATGTGCGGGGTGATCGGTGCGAGCAGCAGCGTCACCGCTTCCAGGCCTTCCTGGACCAGCGCGCGATCCTGCTCGGTGGCTTGCGCAGCTTTTTCCAGCACATTCATCAGCGTCATCACCTGGGCGATGGCGGTGTTGAATTTGTGGTTCTGGCCGACGTCATGGCTGGCCTGCTTGATCGCCAGGTGAATCGAGCGGCGAATGGCTTTCTGCTCGTCGTTCAGGCCGGCGAGGTCGAGTTTGCCCGGCAGGCCCTGGTTGACGTGCGCCTGGGCCAGGCGCCAGACGCGCTTGAGGAAGCGGTGCGAGCCTTCGACGCCGGAGTCGGACCATTCGGCGCTCATGTCGGGTGGCGACGCGAACATCATGAACAGGCGGCAGGTGTCGGCGCCGAACTGATCGATCATCGACTGGGGGTCGACGCCGTTGTTCTTCGACTTGGCCATTTTCTCGGTACCGCCGATTTCCACCGGCAGGCCGTCGGCGATCAGTTTGGCGCTGATGACCTTGGCTTTGCTGTCACGTTCGAGCTCGACGTCGCTCGGGTTGAACCAGGTGTAGGCACCATTGGCTTCGCGACGATAGTAAGTCTCGGCGATCACCATGCCTTGGGTCAGCAGGTTCTTGAACGGCTCGTTGGAGCTCACCAGGCCTTCATCGCGCATCAGCTTGTGGAAGAAGCGTGCGTAGAGCAGGTGCAGGATGGCGTGTTCGATGCCGCCGATGTACTGGTCCACCGGCAACCAGTGGTCGGCCGCGGATTTTTCCACCAGGCCGCCTTCATAATGCGGCGAGGCGTAGCGGGCGTAATACCACGAGGACTCGACGAAGGTGTCCATGGTGTCGGTTTCACGCTTGGCCGGTGCGCCGCATTTCGGGCAACTGCATTCGTAGAACTCGGGCATGCGCGCCAGGGGTGAACCGGCGCCATCAGGTACGACGTCTTCCGGCAGGACCACGGGCAATTGGTCTTCCGGCACCGGTACGTCGCCGCAGGTGTCGCAATGCACGATCGGGATCGGGCAGCCCCAATAACGCTGGCGGCTGATACCCCAATCGCGCAGACGGAACTGAGTGCGCGAGGCGCCGAGGTTCTTCTTGATCAGCGCGACTTCGATGGCATCGAACGCGCCGGCGAAATCCAGGCCGTTGTACTCGCCGGAATTGATCAGCTCACCGTGCTCGCCATAGGCATCCTGCCATGGCGCCGGGGTCTGGTCACCGGCGCTGGTGCGCACGACCGGTTTGACCGGCAGGTTGTACTTGTGGGCGAACTCGAAGTCGCGCTCATCGTGGGCCGGCACGGCCATCACGGCACCGTCGCCGTAGTGCATCAGCACGTAGTTGGCGACCCACACCGGCAGTTTCTCGCCGGTGAGCGGGTGCTCGACGAACAGCGAGGTCGGCAGGCCTTTCTTTTCCTGGGTGGCGACATCGGCTTCGGCGACGCTGCCGCCCTTGCATTCGGCGATGAACGCCTGCAGCTCGGGGTTGTTCTGCGCCGCCAGGGTTGCCAGCGGATGCTCGGCGGCCACGGCCACGTAGGTGGCGCCCATCAGGGTATCCGGACGGGTGGTGAAGACTTTCAAGGTACCGGCTTCGCCAATGGAGGCGACGTCGTACGGGAACTGCACTTCCATGCCCCGGGACTTGCCGATCCAGTTGCGCTGCATGGTCTTGACCTGCTCGGGCCAGCCGGTCAGCTCGTCGAGACTCTCCAGGAGTTCATCCGCGTAGGCGGTGATCTTGAAGTAGTACATCGGGATCTCGCGCTTTTCGATCAGCGCGCCGGAGCGCCAGCCGCGCCCGTCGATGACCTGCTCGTTGGCCAATACGGTCTGGTCCACCGGGTCCCAGTTCACGGTGCCGTTCTTGCGGTAGATCACGCCTTTTTCGAACAGGCGGGTGAACAGCCATTGTTCCCAGCGGTAGTAGTCGGGCTTGCAGGTGGTCACTTCGCGGGACCAGTCCACCGCCAGGCCCAGGCTGCGCAGCTGGGTCTTCATATAGGCGATGTTTTCGTAGGTCCACTTCGCGGGGGCCACGTTGTTCTTCATCGCGGCGTTTTCCGCCGGCATGCCGAACGCGTCCCAACCCATCGGTTGCAGGACGTTCTTGCCTTGCATGCGCTGGTAGCGGGAGATCACGTCGCCGATGGTGTAGTTGCGCACATGCCCCATGTGCAGCTTGCCGCTGGGGTAAGGGAACATCGACAGGCAGTAGTACGTCTCCTTGCCTGGTTGTTCACTGACTTCAAAGGACTTTTGCTCGTCCCAGAAGGACTGGGCGGCGGCTTCGATTTCACGGGGCTGGTAGTGTTCGTGCATGGCTACTTTTGTACTGAATGGGGTGGCCCAATCCGCTTCATTGCCATGCTGGACGCAGACGACGCCGGATGCGGCGTTTTCGATGCCCAGCCAAGCTGGAAGTGGAGTTACAGGAAGCGCCGTAGCATACATGACCGCGCTCTGCCGAGGGAAACCTTGATTGCGTGTCCGGGCGTTGCCGACCATCGCCGATGGCCGGCGTTCAGGGCCGTTGGTCGCGGCGCCCTGCCGGTTTGCCCAGCGAAGCTACGCTTCTCAATGGGGAGTGAGTCTTATCTTCAATGAGGTGAGGGATGGTTGAATCACAACGAAAAGTCGCTACACCTGAGTTGTATGAAAAACTGATCGATCGTCTCGGGGTGGCCCTGGACGCGGCAAGAACCGCCGGTCGCTTGCGTGATGAGCGCCCGGCAGAGCTGGAACTGCGCGGCTTGAGCCCCGCGGAGTTCGAAGTGGTCAAGGCTTACCTGGAGCAGGTCGGACACCCGGCCGCCTCCAGTGCGGTCCAGGCAAACAAGCGTCTCGATGCGCCCCGTCCGGCCAACGTGGTCTGGCTCAAGGACCGGACACCCGACAAGGATGCTGTAAAGGTTCGCTCGCTGCAGTTCAAGTGAAGCCGGATCCACGCGTGTCGCTTTTTTTTGATTCGGTTTTCGAATCTGTTGTCGCATTGCGTCAACCCACCTAGGCTTCGGGCATCTGTGGAGATGCCCGATGCCGTTTCGTTATTTCATCAAACAACTTTTATTGCCGCCCGGCGTCCTTTTGCTGCTGCTCGCGCTTGCCTGGTGGTGGCGCGACTCCCGGCCGCGCCTGGCTCGCCTGTGTTTTGCCGCGGGGCTGGGTGGTTTCTGGCTGATGAGCTTGCCGGTGGTGGTGCAATGGAGCGCCGAGGCATTGGAGCGTGAGCCGCCACTGGCACGCAGCGAATGGGCGATGCTGGCTCAGCGTGCCGACGCCATCGTAGTGCTGGGATCCGGTCGCGAGCGTGGCGACCTGGCCTGGGGCACTGACCAGCCCACCGGTATCGGTCTGGAGCGCCAGCGCTATGCGGCGCGCCTGGCCAAGGCGTCCGGCCTGCCTGTGCTGACCAGCGGTGGCTTGCATTACGGCACTCCGCCCAGCGAAGCCAGGCTGATGGCCGACGCGATGCTCGGTGATCACGGGGTGACCGTGCGTTGGTTGGAAGAACGCAGCCGCACGACCTGGGAAAATGCCCAGATGAGCGCGCAGATGCTGTTGCCTGAAGGCGTCAAACGCGTGGTCGTCGTGACCCATGCCGCGCATATGCCGCGCGCGGTCTGGAGCTTCCAGCGGGCGGGCTTCGAGGTGGTTCCGGCGCCAATGGGCTTTCTTGGCCAGGATAACGCCCGGCCATTGAGCGGCTGGATGCCGGAATTCAAGTCGATCTGGCAATCGGGACAGTTGATGAACGAGGCGGTGGGGCAGGTGGGGTATTGGTTGTTCTACCGCTGACTTATCAAGGTGAACGCTGTTGTGGCGAGGGAGCTTGCTCCCGCTGGCCTGCGAAGCAGGCC
>NZ_JBHFJB010000108.1:0-4366 GCF_057334555.1 Pseudomonas sp. AGC41 | reverse complement strand
TGGCGGCGACAGCTTGAGACAAACCTGCAGGGGAGCGCGCTTTTGTGGCGAGGGAGCTTGCTCCCGCTGGGCCGCGAAGCGGCCCCAGAATTTCCCCTGCCCACTCAGGATTTTAGGCCTGCTGCGCAGTCCAGCGGGAGCAAGCTCCCTCGCCACAGGGTTCAGCGCCATCCGCACTAGCGAGTTTTTTCTTCACGCCCGCGCAACAGGCAGTCGGGCATCGCCACGGCAGCCGCCAACCCCAGCAACGACACCGCCGCGCTGATCATCAGCAAATGCCGGAACGTCCCTTGCAGTTCCTCGCGCAAGGCATCCCGTGCCGCGCCCGGCGCGGCGTTCAGGCCGTCGAGCAGCACGTTGCCGGAATGCCCTTCGCCGATCACTGACGAACCGGCGAGCTGGGCGAAACCTGAATCCTGCAACAGCGCCAGCAGCAGCGCCGACATCAATGCCACGCCGACCGCGCCGCCCAATGAGCGGAACAGGTTGGTGGTGCTGGTGGCCACGCCGATGTCCTGTTGCCGCACCGAGTTCTGCGAACCCACCAGCGAGGTGGGAAATTGCATGCCGGACGCGATGCCGCCAAGCAGCATGAACAGGCTGCTGAGCCAGAATGCCGCGGGCGGGGTGAAGGCCATGCCGAGGATGGCGAACGGGAAGAGCAGGGCGCCACTGAGGATCATCGGTTTGTAGCGACCGCTGATCGAGGTGCGCCGTCCGGCGAAATAGGCGCCCATCGGCAGGCCCATCGCCAGTGGCAGCAGATGCAGCGCGGCACTGTCGGCCCCGGCGCCGGTCACGCTCTGGAAGCGCAACGGCACCAGCACCGTCAGCGAGATCGCCTGGAAACTGGTGAAGAACACCGTGCACCAGCACAACACCGCGCTGCGGTTGACGAACAGGTGCATGGGCAGCAACGGCTCGCGGGCGCGGCGCTCATGCCAGGCGAATACCCCCAGCACGACCACGGCGCCACCGAGCAGCCCGAGCACTTCGCGGCTGTGCCAGGCGTGACCCTGGCCGATCTGAGTAATGCCCAGCAGCAGCGCAGTGAGGCCGATGATCAGCAACACGGTGCCCAAATAGTCGATGATCGGCGTGCGTTGCGGTACCGGCAGCCCCACCAGTGTGCGCCGGGCCACCAGCCAGGCGCCCAGGCCCAGCGGCAAATTGATCCAGAACACCCAGCGCCAGGACAGGTATTCGGTCATGTAGCCGCCCAGCACCGGCCCGGCGACACTGGCCACCGCATACATGCTGCTGAAGTAACCCTGGTAACGGCCACGTTCCCTGGGCGGGATGATGTCGCCGATGATCGCCTGGCTCACGGAGATCATCCCGCCAGCGCCGATGCCCTGGAAAATCCGCGCCAGTACCAGTTGTTGCATGTCTTGCGCCAGGCCGCAGAACAGCGAGGCGAGCGTGAACAGGCCCATGCCGAACAGCATCAATGGCCGCCTGCCGTACAGGTCGCCCAGCTTGCCGTAGATCGGCACCGCAACGGTCATCGCGACCATGTAGCCGGAGATCACCCAGGCCAGCAGGCTGACATCCATGAATTGCGCGGAGATGGCCGGCATCGAGACGGCGACGATGGTCTGGTCCAACGCACCGAGGAAAATCGCCAGCATCAGCGCCACCAGCACGCTGCGGATGGCGGGTTGCGGGGCTTGAGGCGTATCGAGCTGATTCAAGGCTGGACCTGCGGGCATCGCGCCGGGGAGGCGAATGGACGGGAGCCCGCAGTTTAAATCGATAGTTGGCTATTCGATAGCCTCGTAAGGAAGGCCGACGTAATTTTCCGCGATGGTTTTTCGACCGGCCTCGGAGTCGACGAAATACTCCAGCTCCGCTTCGCTGATGCGCTGGTTGAACGCGTCGTCGTCGAAGCGATGCAGCATCGACGTCATCCACCAGGAGAACCGTTCGGCCTTCCAGACCCGGCGCAGGCAAATGGCCGAATAGCGTTCCAGCAGATCCACCCGGCCGTCGCGATAGACCTTGAGCAAGATGTTAAACAACGTACTGACGTCGCTGGCGGCCAGGTTCAGCCCCTTGGCACCGGTGGGCGGGACGATGTGGGCGGCGTCGCCGACCAAAAACATCCGCCCGTACTGCATCGGTTCGACGACGAAACTGCGCAGCGGCGCGATGCTTTTTTCGATGGAGGGGCCGGTCACCAGCGCTTCGGCCAGGTCGGCGGGCAGGCGGTTTTTCAGCTCGCTCCAGAAACGCTCGTCCGGCCAGTCGGCTATTTGTTCCTCGGCGGGCACTTGCAGGTAATAACGGGTGCGGGTCCGCGAGCGCATGCTGCACAGGGCAAAGCCGCGCTCATGGCGGGCGTAGACCAGTTCCTCGTGGACCGGCGGGGTGTCGGCCAGGATGCCGAGCCAGCCGAACGGGTAGACGCGCTCGAAGACCTTGAGTTTTTCCGCCGGGATCGATTGCCGCGCGACGCCGTGGAAGCCGTCGCAGCCGGCGACGTAATCGCAGTCCAGGCGCCAGGTTTCGCCTGCGTGTTCGAAGGTCACGAAGGGCTGGTCGGTCTGCAGGTCGTGGGGTTGGGCGTTGTCGACTTGATACAGGGTCTGCGCGCCGGATGCCTGGCGGGCAGCCATCAAGTCGCGGGTGACTTCGGTCTGGCCGTAGACCATGACGTTCTGGCCGCCGGTCAGTTCCTTCAGGTCGATGTGCACGCGCCGGCCATTGAGGACCAGCTCGAAACCATCGTGAGGCAGGCCTTCGGCGTCCATGCGCTGGCCGACCCCGGCCTGGCGCAGCAACTGCACCATGCCTTGCTCAAGCACCCCGGCGCGGATGCGGCTGAGGACGTAGTCGGGTGTCTGGCGTTCCAGGATCAGCGTGTCGATGCCGGCGTTGTGCAACAACTGGCCGAGCAGCAGTCCAGAGGGGCCGGCGCCGATAATGGCGACTTGGGTCTTGAGGGTTTTCATTGTTGTTATGACTCGCAAGAGCACGCGACCAGGGTCGGTGTTTATTATTAGTAATCCTGGCCTGCATTTTTCGCTTGCGAACCTGTCAATTGAAGGGGAAAACTGCGCTGAAACCTGTACTTTCTGCCAATCGGTGCGATTACCGCCCGTAACCCGAGGCCAACCCTCGTATGAAAAAAACCGAGCTGCCTTCGATACCGGTGTTCAAGCTCTATGGCGAGAGCCAGGATTGGCCGACGCCGGACCTGCTGCATTGCGAAACCATCTCCACGCGCAGCAGCGAACATCAGTGGGAAATCAAACCCCATCGGCATGCGGACCTGTGTCAGTTGCTGTTTGTCTACAAGGGCCAGGCCGAGCTGGAAATAGAAGGCCAGCGCACCCGGCTCGACGAGCCGGCCGTGCAGATCCTGCCGCCCTTGTCAGTGCATGGCTTTCGCTTTTCCGAGGATGTGCAAGGTTACGTGGTTACCCTGGCGGCGCCGCTGGTGACGCATCTGCAAGGGCAGCTCGGGCATTCGGTGAATGTCCTGGCCCAGGCCGAAGCCTACCCGGCCGGTGAAAACGCCGACTACCTCAACAGCCTGTTCAGTGCCTTGCAGGCGGAATATGTTGGCCACGAACCGGCCCGGGAAATGCTGATGCATGCATTGGTCAGCGTGATCATGGTCTGGGTCAGTCGTCAGGTAATGGACAGGCGTACCTCGTCGCAGCGTCCGCAACGGGCCCGGGAATACCTCAACGGGTTCATCCAGCTGGTCGAGGAAACCTATCGCCAGCACGTCAAGGTCGAAGACCTCGCCCATCGCCTGGGCATCTCGGTATCGCACCTCAACGGCACCTGTCGGGAACTGGCCGGGCAACCGGCGTTGCAGATCATGCACGAGCGCCAGTTGCTGGAGGCCAAGCGGCTGCTGACCTACACCGGCATGACCATCTACGAGATCTCCGAGCTGCTCGGTTTTTCCGACCCGACCAACTTCACCCGGCTGTTTCGCCGGCGTGTCGGCATTTCGCCCAAGGCCTTCCGCGACCGGCTCAAGACCGATCAGCCGGACGACTGAAACCACTTCAGCGCAGAGCGTTCAGGGATGCGTTGTGCGGTATGCAGCGTTCGAAGTTGCAGCTGGCGTATTCACGGGGCAACTGCCTGGCCTGTTCGACCCGATAAGCCGCAGTGCCATACAGCGCTAGCGTGGCCGTGCAGGTGACAAAAATGGCGAGGCGTCTTCTTGTTTTGATGTTCATGGCGATGACCTCTGAACGAATACCCGGGGGTACTGTTTTGAGCATAGGTCAGCCATGGCGAGTTGCCAGTCGGGCGGGTTTTGTGTGTGGCTCGATATTCAGGCCACTGATGGATTTCCTGTGGGAGCGAGCCTGCTCGCGAAAACGGTGTGTCAGTTAATGCC
>NZ_JBHFJB010000107.1:0-4511 GCF_057334555.1 Pseudomonas sp. AGC41 | reverse complement strand
CCCACAAGGCCTGCGCCGGTCGAAAATGAAATACAAAAAGCCCAGGCTACACCTCCCTCCGGCCCCTACAATCAGGTTGAATACCAAAAATCGCCCGCGCGCCCACAGGAGCACAGCATGACCGCAACCGTTCTGGTACTGGTTGAAACCGTCAACGAATACTTGCCGATCCTCGAACGCCAGGGCTATCACCTGGAACTGGCGCCTACGCCAGCCGAACGCAGGACGGCGATTTTCGAACACGGCGAACGGTTCAGCGCGGTGCTGACGCGCGGCCCCCTGGGTTTGACCGCCGAGGAAATCGCCGCCCTGCCCAACCTGAAGATCATCTGCGTGATCGGCGCCGGTTATGAGCAAGTGGACCTGCACGCCGCCCGCAAACGAGGCATCGTGGTCACCAACGGCGCCGGGGTGAATGCCTCGTCAGTGGCCGACCATGCCATGGCCCTGCTGCTGGCGCTGGTGCGGGACGTGCCTCGCTCCGACGCCGCCCTGCGCCGTGGCGAGTGGCCGCGCCAGATGCGTCCCTCCCTGGCGGGCAAGCACCTGGGCGTGCTGGGACTCGGCGCCGTGGGCATAGCGATTGCCAAGCGTGCCGCCCTGGGTTTCGACATGAGCATCAGCTACCACAATCGGCGGGTTCGCAGCGACGTCCCGTATACCTTTTGCGCCACGCCAACGGAACTGGCCCGGGTCTGCGACTTTCTGATCATCGCCACACCTGGAGGCCTGGACACCCGGCAATTGATCACCCGACAAGTCCTCGATGCCCTCGGCCCCAATGGCTATCTGGTCAATATCGCCCGGGCCAGCGTGGTCAGCACCACCGATCTCGTCAACGCCCTTGAACAGCGACGGATTGCCGGGGCGGCGCTCGATGTGTTCGACCACGAACCGGAAGTGCCCGATGCCTTGAAGAGCCTGCCGAACGTGGTCTTGACGCCGCACGTGGCCGGCCTGTCGCCCGAAGCGAACCGAGCGATGGTGGAGCTGGTGGGCCAGAACCTGAGCGCGTTTTTTACCGGCGAGCAGGTACTGACCCCGGTGCCGCTGCCTGACGTGCAAGGTTGACTTGAGCGTACGTGACCACAGCCACGGTGACAGTTCATCAGGTCCACTGATTACCCGGCAACACGCTGACCTATAAGACCTCGGCGCGCTTGTGACGCCCCCCCACGCGCCATTAGATTAGCCAATGATCGATGGCCTCCAAAATAAGCAGAAGGGATAAGCATGGCAGTTACTGATCAGTCCACCCGCGTGCGCGATGGTGAAGAACTCGATGCCAGTCTGATCGACCCGTATCTCAAGGCCCATATTCCTGGCCTGACCGGCACGCCGCTGATCAGCCAGTTTCCGGGCGGCGCGTCGAACCTGACGTACCTGCTGGAATACCCCGAGCAGGAGTTCGTCCTGCGCCGCCCGCCGTTCGGCCACAAAGCCAAGTCTGCCCACGACATGGGCCGCGAATTTCGCATCCTCAATCAATTGCGCGACGGTTTTCCGTACTGCCCCAAAGCCTACGTGCATTGCACCGACGAGGCGGTGATAGGCGCCGAGTTCTATGTGATGGAACGGGTCAAAGGGATCATCCTGCGCTCCGAATTGCCGCCGGAGCTGGGTTTCGATGCGGCCCGCACCGAGGCGCTGTGCAAGAGTTTCATCGACCGGCTCGTCGAGCTGCACCGTGTTGACTACAGCGCCTGCGGCCTGGCCGACCTGGGCAAACCCGAAGGCTACGTAGCCCGGCAGATCCGTGGCTGGAGCGACCGTTACGAAAAAGCCCTGACCCCCGATGCGCCGGAATGGACGGCGGTCAAGACCTGGCTCAACGACAAGATGCCCGCCGACCACCCGACCTCAAGCATCGTCCACAACGACTACCGCTTCGACAACGTGATCCTCGACCCGGACAACCCGATGCAGATCATCGGCGTGCTGGACTGGGAACTGACCACCATCGGCGACCCGTTGATGGACCTGGGCAACAGCCTCGCTTATTGGATCGAAGCCGACGACCCGGCGCCGGTGCAGTTGATGCGCCGCCAGCCCAGCCATGCGCCGGGCATGCTGACCCGCCGTGAGTTTGTCGACTACTACGCCGAGCGCGCCGGAGTGCGCATCGACAACTTCGACTTCTATTACACCTATGGGCTGTTCCGCCTGGCCGGTATCGTCCAGCAGATCTACTACCGCTACTTTAATGGCCAGACCCAGGACAAACGCTTCGCGCAGTTCGTTCAGATGAACAAGCTGCTGGAGCAGATGAGCCTGCAAGTCATCCGCAAATCCACGCTCTGAGCGCACCTACAACAAGGAAACAGCATGTCCAAGACCCAGTTGTTCGACCTCGACGGCAAGATCGCTTTCGTTTCCGGCGCCAGCCGCGGTATCGGCGAAGCCATCGCCAAGCTGCTGGCCCAGCAAGGCGCCCATGTGATCGTTTCGAGCCGCAAGCTCGATGGCTGCCAGCACGTCGCCGATGCGATCATCGCCGCGGGCGGCAAGGCCACCGCGATCGCCTGCCACATCGGCGAAATGGAGCAGATCAGCCAGGTGTTCGCCGGGATCCGCGAGCAGTTCGGGCGCCTGGACATCCTGGTGAACAACGCGGCCACCAACCCACAGTTCTGCAATGTGCTGGACACCGACCTGGGCGCGTTCCAGAAAACCGTCGATGTGAATATCCGCGGCTACTTCTTCATGTCGGTGGAGGCCGGCAAGCTGATGCGCGAGAACGGCGGCGGCAGCATCATCAACGTCGCGTCGATCAATGGCATCTCGCCGGGCATTTTCCAGGGCATCTATTCGGTGACCAAGGCTGCGGTGATCAACATGACCAAGGTCTTCGCCAAGGAATGCGCGCAGTTCGGTATTCGTTGCAACGCCTTGCTGCCAGGCCTGACCGATACCAAGTTCGCCTCGGCGCTGGTCAAGAACGACGCCATCCTGAAGACCGCCCTGGCGCAGATCCCACTCAAGCGCGTCGCTGACCCGAGCGAAATGGCCGGCGCGGTGTTGTACCTGGCCAGCGATGCGTCGAGCTATACCACGGGTGTGGCGTTGAATGTGGATGGCGGGTTCTTGTCCTGATGGGTGTTTCCCTTGTGGGAGCGAGCCTGCTCGCGAATGCGTCAGGTCAGTCGACCTCAATGTTGACTGAAGTAGCGCTTTCGCGAGCAGGCTCGCTCCCACAGGGAATTCTCAAGGACAGAGGAATGAATTTTTATTCCATGATTTGCAATTAGCGAATATTTATTCCATAAAGAGCCTTCTGAAAATAACAATTCAAAGGCTCTTTCTTATGCGCGAACTCGGCATCGGTCTGATTGGCACCGGCTTCATGGGCCGTGCCCATGCCTTGGCGTTCCTTAACGCCAAGGCGGTGTTCGACCTTCCCCTGGACTTGAAACTGGCGGCCCTGGCTGACGCCGATCCGCAGCGTGCGCGCCAATGCGCACGGAGTTGGGGCTTCGAGACGGCCCACAGCGACTGGCAACAACTGATCGACGACCCGAACGTCCAGTTGGTCGCCATTACCACGCCCAACCATCTGCATTTTCCGATGGCCATGGCCGCGTTGGCGGCGGGCAAGCCGGTCTATTGCGAAAAACCGCTGGCGGTCTCCCTGGAACAGGCCGAGCAGATGCACCAGGCCGCCAAAGCGGCCGGGGTGGTGACGCGCGTCGGCTACAACTATCAGCACAACCCGATCATCCGGTTGGCGCGGGAAATGATCCAGCGCGGCGAGCTGGGGCAGATCATCAGTTTCCAGGGCGAATTCAGTGAGGACTTCATGGCCGACCCGACCTCGCCATGGTCCTGGCGCTGCGAAGCCGAGCACGCCGGCGGCGCCCTGGCCGACCTGGGCAGCCATTTGCTGGCCATGGCTCGTTACCTGCTGGGCGCTGTCGATTCGGTGTGTGCCGACAGCCAGACCGTACACAACCAGCGCCCGGCCAGCGCCGGCGCGATCGAACAGCGGGTCATTGCGGTTGACGATCAGGTCCAGGCGCTGCTGCGCTTCACCAGCGGCGCGCGGGGCACGATCAACAGCAGTTGGCTCAAACACGGCTACAAGAACCACCTGAGCTTCGAGATCAGCGGCACGCTCGGGACGCTGGCCTTCGATCAGGAACGACTGAACGAATTGCACCTGTGCCGCGTCGGCCAGGCAGGTTTCCAGCGACTGTTGGCCGGCCCCGACCTGCCGGGCTACGCTGCCTTCAGCCCGGCGGCCGGGCATCAGCTGGGGTACAACGAATTGAAGACATTGGAAGTCCGGGAGCTGGTCATGGCCCTCGCAGGCGAAGGCGGCAGCGGTACGGATTTCGCGGAAGCCTGGGAAGTCGAGCGCTTGGCGGCGGCGATCCGGGTGGCGGCGCGGGAGGAACGCTGGGTGAAAATACCGGAGCAATGAGCCCAGCGCCTGTCGCAAGGGGAAATGGGCTCAGCCAGTCATGTGGCGGCTGTCAGGCCGCTATCGCGAGCAGGCTCGCTCCCACAGGGTT
>NZ_JBHFJB010000106.1:14903-18717 GCF_057334555.1 Pseudomonas sp. AGC41 | reverse complement strand
CCGGCCCCGTGACGCTGGTGCCTCTGGTCTGCTTCAACGCGGCGGCGCGGCACCTGCCCTACACCACGCTGGGCTTCTTGCAGTACATCGCGCCGACGCTCGTGCTGCTGCTCGCGGTGCTTCTGTTTGACGAACATTTGTCGTCCAGCACGCTGGTGGCGTTCCTGTTCATCTGGGCCGGTCTCGCGGTGTACAGCATCGACGCGGTGGTCAGCATGCGTCGGCGCACCTGATCAAAAAACCAACACATCCCTACAGGCCACGTCCGGCGTGGCCTGCGCGCATCCTTCCCAAGGTTATCCACAACGTGATC
The DNA here is from genome assembly GCF_057334555.1 of Pseudomonas sp. AGC41. Classification (NCBI taxonomy): domain Bacteria; kingdom Pseudomonadati; phylum Pseudomonadota; class Gammaproteobacteria; order Pseudomonadales; family Pseudomonadaceae; genus Pseudomonas; species Pseudomonas sp. AGC41. Next base: position 18,404 of record NZ_JBHFJB010000106.1, on the reverse strand, counting down.
CCCGGCGTTTGTGCACAAGCCTTTGAAAACTGGTGAATTTTTGACCATCACTGGCTGAGGCACGGCGGGCCTGGGCTGGCGCCGGGTCTCTACAGGTTATCCACAGGCAGGTGCAGCTTTTCCTTGGATAACCTGCGTCAGCTTTCGTCGCTGAGTTTCAGCTCGACCATCAATTCATCGGCCAGGGTTTCCAGGCGCTCCTGCAGGGTGTCCAGCGACAAGGTCAAGGGCACCCCGAGAATCGCCTCGGCATGAAATAACAATTCGCTGCTCATCGGCGCGGGTCGGACATGGGTAACCAGCCGCTCGACGTTCACCCCTTCCCCGCTCAACAAGCGCGTGATGTCGCGCACGATGCCGGGACGGTCATTGCCCACCAGTTCCATGGCGATGGGTTTCCAGGTGCAGGATTCTTCAATCGCATTTTCGGCAATCAGCACACGAATGCCATGGGCCGCCAGCCCATGCAAAGCCTCGATCAGTTCTTCATGAGATTCAGCCGGGGCGCTGAGACGCAGGATCCCGGCGAATTGCCCGGCGAGGTGCGACATACGGCTTTCCAGCCAGTTGCCGCCGTGCTCGGCAATACACTCAGCGATGCGCTCGACCTGCCCGGGTTTGTCCGGGGCGAAAACGGTGATGACGAGATGGTCCATGGCGCAGCCCTTCTGTTGATGGAACGGACAGTATAGGCAAGGCGGGAAATCAGCACAGTCGCGCGCTTTTGGGTTAAGGAGCTTGCTCGGCCCTGGACTGCGTAACGATCGTAAATCGCTGGTTCAGTGCTGCGCACTGAAGCGGGAGCAAGCTCCCTCGCCACAGGGAAATGTGTACGAACCTTATATTTATCTGGAACAATCCATCGTTTTTTTGAGAACATCCGGTTCCGCGCTGTGACTGTAGTGCTTTGGTCGGTCGCGGAACGACGCAATTAGTCTGATTTTCACAACCGTAACTGATCATGTAGTATGCCGCAGCGGGCACTACATAACCGCAATGCCTAATGTTGCACCGATGTCTGCCCAGGCCAGTCGCACCCCTGAAAGCCCCGTCAGCAAGGCTTAACCCAGCCGCCAGCAATGGCATGTACTGGTCCGGGGGTTTGTGGTTTAAATGTCCCGAGGCTTCATTGTCCAAATCGAAGAGCTGAAAAGCGCAATAGCTGAGCAGAGTGAGGCAAGCAATGACTGAACACGTTCAAGTCGGTGGCCTGCAGGTCGCCAAAGTCCTGTTCGACTTCGTGAATAACGAAGCCATTCCCGGAACCGGCCTCACCGCCGACGCATTCTGGGCCGGCGCCGACAAGGTCATCCATGACCTGGCACCGAAGAACAAAGCCCTACTCGCCAAGCGCGACGATTTCCAGGCGCAGATCGATGCCTGGCACCAGGCTCGTGCCGGCCAGGCCCACGACGCCGTGGCTTACAACGCCTTCCTGCAAGACATTGGTTACCTGCTGCCAGAAGCGGCGGATTTCCAGGCCACGACCCAGAATGTCGACGACGAAATTGCCCGCATGGCCGGCCCGCAGCTGGTGGTGCCGGTGATGAATGCCCGTTTCGCCCTCAACGCCTCGAACGCCCGCTGGGGTTCGCTGTACGACGCGCTGTACGGCACCGATGCGATCAGCGAAGCCGATGGCGCGGAGAAAGGCAAAGGCTACAACAAGGTCCGCGGCGACAAGGTCATCGCCTTCGCCCGCGCCTTTCTCGACGAAGCAGCCCCGTTGGCGGCCGGCTCCCACGTCGATTCCATTGCCTACAAGATCGTCGATGGCAAGCTCGTCGTGACTCTCAAGGGCGGCAGCAACAGCGGCCTGCGCGACGATGCCCAACTGATCGGTTTCCAGGGCGAGACGTCGGCGCCGAGCGCGGTGCTGCTCAAGCACAACGGCCTGCACTTCGAAATCCAGATCGACGCCAGCACTCCGGTCGGGCAGACCGACGCCGCCAGCGTCAAAGACATCCTGATGGAAGCCGCGCTGACCACCATCATGGATTGCGAAGACTCGGTCGCCGCCGTAGATGCCGATGACAAGGTGGTGATCTACCGTAACTGGCTCGGCTTGATGAAAGGCGATCTGTCGGAAGAAGTCGCCAAGGGCGGCCAGACGTTTACCCGGACCATGAACCCTGACCGCGTCTACACCGCCGCGGACGGGTCGAGCGTGACGCTGCACGGCCGTTCGCTTTTGTTCGTGCGCAACGTCGGTCACCTGATGACCATTGACGCAATCCTGGACAAGGACGGCAATGAAGTGCCGGAAGGCATCCTCGACGGCCTGATCACCAGCCTGGCCGCGATCCACAGCCTCAACGGCAACACCTCGCGCCGCAACAGCCGCACCGGCTCGGTGTACATCGTCAAGCCGAAGATGCATGGCCCGGAAGAAGCGGCGTTTACCAACGAGCTGTTCGGCCGCGTCGAAGACGTGCTGAACCTGCCGCGCAACACGCTGAAAGTCGGAATCATGGATGAGGAGCGCCGTACCACGGTCAACCTCAAGGCGTGTATCAAGGCGGCCAGCGAGCGCGTGGTATTCATCAATACCGGCTTCCTCGACCGCACCGGCGACGAAATCCACACGTCCATGGAAGCCGGCCCGATGGTCCGCAAGGCCGACATGAAGGCCGAGAAGTGGATCGCCGCGTACGAAAACTGGAACGTCGACATCGGTTTGAGCACCGGTCTGCAAGGCCGCGCGCAAATCGGCAAGGGCATGTGGGCCATGCCGGACCTGATGGCCGCGATGCTCGAGCAGAAAATCGCCCACCCGATGGCGGGCGCCAACACGGCATGGGTCCCATCGCCGACCGCTGCCGCCCTGCACGCGCTGCACTATCACAAGGTCGATGTATTCGCCCGCCAGGCCGAGCTGGCCAAGCGTGCCCGCGCCTCGGTCGACGACATCCTGACCATCCCGCTGGCGGTCAACCCGAACTGGACGCCCGAGCAGATCAAGCATGAACTGGACAACAATGCCCAGGGCATCCTTGGCTACGTGGTGCGCTGGATCGACCAGGGCGTGGGCTGCTCCAAGGTGCCGGACATCAACGACATCGGCCTGATGGAGGACCGTGCAACGCTGCGGATCTCCAGCCAGCACATCGCCAACTGGCTGCGCCACGGCATCGTCACCCGGGACCAGGTGATGGAAAGCCTCAAGCGCATGGCACCGGTGGTCGACCGCCAGAACGCCAGCGACCCGCTATACCGCCCGCTGGCGCCGGACTTCGACAGCAACATCGCCTTCCAGGCGGCGGTCGAACTGGTGATCGAAGGGACCAGGCAACCAAACGGCTATACCGAGCCGGTGCTGCACCGTCGTCGTCGCGAGTTCAAGGCAGCCAATGGGTTGTGATTGAGCGGTAACATGCGGCAAATAAAAAAGCCCTGATCGAAAGGTCAGGGCTTTTTCATGCGGGCTGTTCAGTCCCGAAAGTTTGCAACAGTTTCAGGCCTGGACAGGCTTCCGTGGGGGGGGGGGGGGGGGGGGGGGGG
>NZ_JBHFJB010000106.1:9646-14840 GCF_057334555.1 Pseudomonas sp. AGC41 | reverse complement strand
GTCAATTAGATTCCGAGTTCTGGAAAAAGGGTCTGCTTCGCAGCCCAGCGGCCCCCCCCCCCCCCCCCACAAAAGCTATCTCCCACAGACGATCTTAAAGATCCATCCCCAACTCATGCTTGACCAGCCCCAGCAGCTTGTCGGTGTCGATCGGCTTGAGCAGGAAATCCACCACGCTCAGATGCATCGCCTCGATGGCGTCCTTCACATCGGCATCGCCCGACACAATGATGATCGGCAGCGCCGCCCGCTCCGACTCGCGCACCAGGCGCACCAGCTCCAGGCCATCGACATTGCCCATGCGCAGGTCGGTGATCAGCAGGCCGATGGCGGGCTTGGTTTCCAGCATCCTGAGTGCGGTTTCACCACTGGCGGCGGTCATGCAGCGTATGCCATCCAATGCCAGGATTTCCGACAGCAGCTCGCGGGCATCCTTGTCGTCATCGACAATCAGGACACGCTGCGGCGGCAGGTCGGGTTCCAGCATGACGGCACTCAGCGCCTCGCGCTCGGCGTCACTCAAAATATCGTGGTCGGACATGATGCTCTCTACGTTCTCGAATCGATCCCCTGGCACAGTGGTCAGACATCGTTCTGCGGCGCTTCAATGTGCACTTCGTCGGATTTTTTTCCAAGTGCATTCCAAGAAGTATTTTTCGACACAACGCGTAGGACTTTTCTCTGGTTTCGTTGCCATTGCCGCGACCTAGACTTACGTCCAATGGGCACCCTGCGCTCAGGGGCCGACCATGGGGAACAGTTCCGACCACAACAATTCGAAAAAGACTGCGTAATGGTTATGAAAAAAGCGGACGCCTTCATCCAGGCAGGGAAAACCGCGGTGTTGCAGAACATCCAGGGTACGTTGCTGTTTCTCCAGCGCTTCCCCCCGTTCAACCAGATGGAAAATGCCCACCTGGCCTACCTGGTCGAACAATGCCTGCTGCGTTTTTATGCCCCGGGCGAAACTATTATCAAGCCGGCCGACGGGCCGGTTGAGCACTTTTACATCGTCAAGCAAGGCCGGGTAGTCGGCGAGCGACCGCACTCGGCCAAGGGCGGCACCGAGACCACTTTCGAAATCACCACCGGCGAGTGCTTCCCCCTCGCGGCCCTGCTGGGTGAGCGGGCGACCCGTACCGAGCACCGGGCCGGCGAGGACACCTTTTGCCTGCAATTGAACAAACTGGCTTTCATCAAGCTGTTTGCCCTGTCCGGACCGTTTCGCGATTTCGCCCTGCGCGGCGTCAGCAGCCTGCTTGATCAGGTCAACCAGCAAGTGCAGCAGAAATCGGCGCAGACTTTGGGCACGCAATATTCCCTCAACACCCGCCTGGGCGAGCTGGCAATGCGTCACCCGGTCAGTTGCAGCCCTGAAACGCCGTTGCGCGAAGCCGTCAAGCTGATGCATGAGCAGCAAGTCGGCAGCATCGTGGTGGTGAACGAACACAAGGCGCCGGTCGGGATTTTCACCCTGCGCGATCTGCGTCAGGTCGTGGCCGACGGTACCGGGGATTTTTCCGGGGCGATCACCATGCACATGACCCAGGCACCGTTTTTCCTGTCGCCTGACCACAGCGCCTTCGATGCGGCGATCGCCATGACCGAGCGCCACATTGCCCATGTCTGCCTGGTCAAGGACCAGCGCTTGTGTGGCGTGGTCTCGGAGCGGGACCTGTTTTCCCTGCAGCGCGTCGACCTGGTGCACCTGGCCCGGACGATCCGCAACGCCCCCAGGGTCGAAAACCTGGTGACCTTGCGCGGCGAGATCGGTCAGCTGGTGGAACGCATGCTTGCCCATGGCGCGTCATCGACCCAGATCACCCACATCATCACCTTGCTCAACGACCACACCGTATGCCGGGTCATCGAGCTGACCCTCGCCGACAAGGGCGATCCGGGCGTCGCGTTCAGTTGGCTGTGCTTCGGCAGCGAAGGCCGCCGCGAGCAGACCCTGCACACCGATCAGGACAACGGCATCCTGTTCGAAGCCCGGGACGCCGCCCACGCGGCGCAGATCCGTGGCCTGCTGCTGCCCATCGCCCAGCAGATCAACCAGAGCCTGGCCTTGTGCGGCTTCACGTTGTGCAAGGGCAACATCATGGCCGGCAACCCCGAGTTGTGCCTGTCCCGCGCCGAATGGGCACGCCGCTTCGCGGCCTTTGTCCGTGAGGCGACCCCGGAGAACCTGCTGGGTTCGAGCATCTATTTCGATTTGCGGGTGGTGTGGGGCGACGAGCAAGGCTGCGAACAGTTGCGCCGGCAGATTCTTGATCAGGTGGCCGACAATCGCCTGTTCCAACGCATGCTGGCCGAGAACGCGCTTCGCCATCGCCCGCCCGTCGGCCGCTTCAGGGATTTCGTACTCAGCCGCAAGAACGGCGAGAAGGCGACGCTCGACCTCAAAGTACAAGGTCTTACTCCCTTCGTTGATGGCGCTCGCCTGCTGGCGCTGGCCAATGGCATCGAGGCCAACAACACCCTGGAGCGCCTGCGGCAACTGGTCGTCAAGGAAGTGATCGAGCCGCTGGACGGCGCGGCGTATGAAGAGGCCTATCACTTCATCCAGCAGACGCGCATGCAACAGCATCAACTGCAAACGCGGGAGAATCAGCCCTACTCCAACCGAGTCGACCCGGACAGCCTCAACCACTTGGACCGGCGCATCCTGCGTGAATCCTTGCGCCAGGCCCAACGCCTGCAGAGCAGCCTGACCGTGAGGTACCAGCTGTGAGTCTGTTTTCCTGGTTGCGCCCGGTCCAGCCGATGCTCTCGGACGGGTTGCAGCTGCGCCTGAACCGCCTGCCCGCCGCCGCGCCGTTGACGGAGCGCAGCCTGCGGGAACAACGGTGGGTGGTGGTCGACTTGGAAACCACCGGCCTCAACTTGAACAAGGATCAGGTGCTGTCCATCGGTGCGGTCGTCATAGAAGATGGCGCCATCGACTTCAGCCAGCAGTTCGAGCGGACCTTGCAATGCGCCAAGCAGAAGCTCGGGCCAAGCGTACTGATCCATGGCCTGGCACCAAGCGCAATCGCCGCCGGCAGCGACCCGGCCGAAGCGCTGGTGGCATTCATGGAGTTCGTCGGCGACAGCCCATTGCTGGCGTTCCATGCGCCGTTCGATTCGCACATGCTCGGGCGCGCCATGAAAGATTATCTCGGCTACCGGCTGCAGCATCCGTTCCTGGATGTGGCTGACCTGGCCCCGATGCTTTGCCCACAAGCCAACCTGCGCAAATCCGGCCTGGATGATTGGATCGACTGGTTCAAGCTGAAAGTCTTCGAGCGCCACAACGCCAGCGCCGACGCCCTGGCCACTGCGGAATTGGCGCTGATCCTGTTCAGCCGCGCCCGCCAGCAGGACATCCACAGCGCGCTCGACCTGCAACAGCGCCTGGGGCAGTGGAAACGGCGGCAGCAGGCGCCTTCGCTTTAATTGAAGCAACAAGGCTTTTGTGGGAGCGAGCCTGCTCGCGAAGGCAGTTTGTCAGCCGGCATTAATGTAGTGGATGGACCGCTTTCGCGAGCAGCCCCCCTCCCACAGGAGTGCACAGTTTTATCCCGACCAGCGCCAATTGCTTTCCAGGCCCCGCCTCTGCCACAATCGCGAACAATTCTCGTTACTTAATGCGTCGGTGATGCTCCGTGTCGTCAGTTCCTACTCTGGTTGGTGCGTTGTACCGTGACCATCGCGGCTGGCTATTGGCATGGCTACAGCGCAACGTGGCGTGTCCACAGCGGGCGGAAGACCTGAGCCAGGACACTTTCGTGCGGCTGCTGGGGCGTGACGGGTTGCAGCCACCGCGCGAGCCCCGGGCGTTTCTGCTGGCGATTGCCAAGGGCCTGCTGTTTGATTATTTCCGCAGGGCCGCGCTGGAGCAGGCTTACCTGACCGAGCTGATGCTGATTCCCGAGGCTGAGCAACCTTCGATAGAGGAGCAGCAGATGATCCTCGAAGACCTCAGAAATATCGACCGCCTGCTCGGCAAATTGTCGAGCAAGGCGCGCGCGGCCTTCCTCTATAACCGCCTCGACGGCCTCGGCCACGCTGAAATTGCCGAGCGCCTGGGGGTTTCGGTGCCAAGGGTGCGCCAATACCTGGCCCAAGGCGTGCGGCAGTGCTACATCGCCCTTTACGGTGAGCCGACATGACCCTGGCCTCTTCCAAGCCAGTCTCGGCGCGGGTGTTGGACGCGGCCATCGCCTGGCAATTGTCCCTGGACTCAGGCAATGGCAGCCCTCAGGAGCGTGAAGCCTTCGCTCAATGGCACGCCGCCGATGAGGAGCATGCGCGGGCCTGGCAACAGCTGGGCATGCTCGACCAGCGTTTCAGCGTTGCCAGCGGCCCGGCGCGTGCGGCGCTGCTGCAATCGCGGGTCAGCATCCGGCGGCGGGTACGCAAGATCGGCAGCGGCCTGGCCAGTGTCGTCGCGGTTATTGGCCTGGCGCTGTTCGCCGGCGAGCGTTACCTGCCGCTGGATTACTGGCTGGCCGACCAGCGCACCGCCACCGGTGAACAGCGCACGTTGCGCCTGGCCGACGGCACGCTGATCAACCTCAACACCCACAGCGCGCTGGATGTGCGTTTCGACGACAAGCAGCGGCGCGTGATCCTGCAGGAAGGCGAGATCCTGGTGGAAACCGGCCACAACGATCCGCGCCCGTTCATCGTCGAGACTCGCGAGGGCAGCATGCGCGCCCTGGGCACGCGTTTTCTAGTCAGGCTCGAAGACCAAGGCACACGCCTGAGCGTATTAAAATCCGCCGTGGCCGCGCATCCGCAAGCGACCGCTGAAGAACAGATTCTGCGCGAAGGCCAGCAGGTGCTGATGCGCCGCGACGGCCTCGGTCCAACCTTGGCCCTGAGCCCCGGCGCCGACGCCTGGACTCGCGGCATGCTGGTGGTGGACAACGCGCGACTCGAAGACCTGGTCCATGAGTTGGCGCGCTATCGACGCGGCTACCTGAGCGTCGAGCCCAAGGTTGCGGACCTGCGCATTACCGGCAGCTTCCCGCTGCATGACACCAACCTGGCGTTGACCGCTTTGCTGCCGACGTTGCCGGTGCAGGTCGAGCATCACACGCGCTGGTGGGTGGTGGTGGCGCCGCGGGTCGAAGCCAAGCGCTAGGAAATGTTGCGTCTCTGAGGACGCCTTCGCGAGCAGGCTCGCTCCCACCAGGTAATACGAACC
>NZ_JBHFJB010000106.1:5524-9626 GCF_057334555.1 Pseudomonas sp. AGC41 | reverse complement strand
ACCCAACCGCTCGCAATCTGAATCTAAATTATTTTCATCCCCCCCTATCACTTTTCGGTTTTCATCCGGCACACAGGCAATTGAGAAATATTTCCATTCAGGAGCCGCCGTATGTCCCGCCCGCTAGACACCCTGTTGCGCCCCAGCCTGTTGGCCGTCGCCATCGCCTTCGCCACCCCGCTGGCCAGCGGTCCGCTGCTGGCCGCCGAGCAGGCGTCCAGCGTGCGCGCCTACAATCTTCCCGCCGCGCCATTGGCCAGCACTCTGAACCAGATCGCCAGCCAGGCCGGCCTGGCCCTGAGCCTGAACCCGGCGCTGGCTTCGGGTAAAACCTCGGCGCCGGTCCAAGGCCAGTTCGACGCCACCGGTGCGCTGCGCGAAGCCTTGCGCGGCACCGGCCTGCAACTGGAGCAAAGCAGCGCCGGCACCTACAGCCTGGTGGCCGTGCCAGAGGGCGTCATGGTGCTGCCGGAAACCAGCGTGATCGGCGCCGGCGTCAGCGAAACCGCCTGGGGCCCGACCGAAGGCTATGCGGTCACCCGCACCGCCGCCGGCACCAAGACCGACACGCCGATCGTCGAACTGCCGCGCTCGGTCTCGGTGGTCACGCGCCAGCAGATGGACGACCGTTCCGTGCTCAACCTCAACGATGCCCTGCGCTACACCGCCGGCGTGCAGAGCAGCGGCTACGGTTCGGACTCGCGCAATGACTGGCTGCTGGTGCGCGGCTTCGTGCCGACCCAGTTCCTCGATGGCCTGCCGCTGCCCAGGGGCAACTACATCACCCCGAAAATCGAGCCGTGGAACCTTGAGCGCATCGCCGTGCTTCGAGGCCCGGCGTCCTCGGTCTACGGCCAGACGCCACCCGGCGGCATGCTCGACATGGTCAGCCGCCGCCCGCAAGCCGAGAGCAGCAATGAAGTGGAGTTGCAGGCCGGCAGCCATGAGCACAAGCAGATCAACTTCGACAGCACCGGCAAGGTCGACGATGAAGGCCAGTTCCTTTATAGACTCAGCGGCACCGTGCGCGACAGCAATGCCCAGGTCGATCACATCCCGGACAAGCGCTACAACATCGCCTCGAGCCTGACCTGGAACATCAACGACGACACCCGCCTGACATTCCTCTCGCAGTACACTCGCGATGACACCGGCATCACCGGGCAATTCCTGCCCCTGCAAGGCACCAAGCTGTCGTCGCCGGCGGGCAGGATTTCCCATCACAAGAACCTCGGTGATCCGGATTGGGAATTCTACGACCGCACCTACTACGCGCTCGGTTATGCCTTTGAACATCGCCTGAACGACACCTGGCAGTTCCGCCAGAACCTGCGCTACACCAAGAGCGACCTGGAAACCCAGGGTATTTCCGCTGGTGGGGCGTTCTTCCCAGATGGCCCGAACCAATCGGTGGACGCCAACGGCAACGTCAGGCGCAGCGCCAGCGTCATCGACGAGGACATCAGCCAGTTCGCCGTGGACAACAACTTCCAGGCCGACTTCCAGACGGGTGATCTGAGCCACACCTTATTGCTGGGTCTGGATCACCAGCGCTCGAACAGCAATTCGCGTTGGGATTGGGGTTCGACTGGCGTGCCGACCAGCAATATCAACAACCCGACCTACGGACAGGATTTTTCCAACGTCCAGTACTTCACGATGTATGACTACAACCAGAAGACCAACCAGACCGGCTTGTACTTCCAGGACCAGATTGCCCTGGACAAGTGGCGCCTCACCCTCGGTGGTCGTGAAGACTGGATCCACACCGGCACCGTGTTCCACAACCAGAACAATGTCACCAACACCCAGCGCGACAAGAAATTCAGCGGCAACGCGGCGTTGAGCTACGTCTTCGATAACGGTGTGACGCCCTACGTTTCCTTCGCCCAGTCGTTCCAGGCGGCGGCAGGTTCAATCGTCACCAGCACCGAAGCGTTCAAGCCGACCGAGGGCGAACAGTACGAGGCGGGTATCAAGTATCAACCACCCGGCACCAAGACCTTGTTGACGGCTGCGGTGTTCGACCTGACCCAGAAAAACAACTCTGTCACTGAAAACAACGTCACCCGCCAGGTCGGTGAAGTCCAGGTGCGCGGCCTTGAGCTGGAAGCCTCCGGCGACGTTACCGACAATCTGAAACTGGTCGGTTCCTACACCTACAACGACAGCGAAATCACCAAGGGCACCGCGCCCGAAGAAGGCAAGCGCATGGCCCAGGTACCGCGTAACCAGGCCACCGCATGGGCCGACTACACCTGGCACAACGGCCCGCTGGACGGGTTCGGCGTGGGTGCCGGCGTGCGTTATGTCGGCGACACCTACGGCAACACCACCAACACCGATTGGGGGCATGTCGGTTCCTACACCGTGTACGACGCCTCGGCCCATTACGACCTGGGCCGTTTGAACCGGACCCTCAAGGGCGTCACCGTGGCGGTGGACGCGAAAAACATCTTCAACAAGGAATACCTGTCCACCTGTGACGGCTTCTATTGCTACTACGGAGACCAACGCAACGTCGTCGCCAGCGTGAATTACAAATGGTAAACGGTTAGCATTTGCAAATCTTCTAGAAGGTCGCCTGTCGCTGAGGTCGATCAGCTGAATGAAATCCCTGTGGGAGCGAGCCTGCTCGCGAAAGCGCAGTGCCAGACGACGTCAATGTCGACTGTTGCGCCGCCTTCGCGAGCAGGCTCGCTCCCACCGGTATCGCAGCTTGACTGACGCTTCCGCCATCGTGGCCATTTTGCATTCGGATCGATCATGAAAAGCAAAACCATTCGCCGCTGGTCCTTCGTCCACACCTGGACCAGCCTGATCTGTACGGTGTTCCTGCTGATGCTGGCAATCACCGGGCTGCCGCTGATTTTCCATCATGAAATCGAGCATCTGCTGGGCGATGCCCCGGAGCTGCGGGAAATGCCGGCCGGCACGCCGCCGTTGGATCTTCAACAACTGGTGGAAAAAGCCAAGGCTCACCGTCCGGGTGAAGTGGTCCAGTATTTCGGCTGGGACGAAGACGACCCCAACGGTGTGATTACCATCATGGCGCCGACACCGGGTACCGAACCCAATTCATCCCATACCTTCATGCTCGACGCGCGCACCGGCGAAGCCCTGGAGATGCCTTCGGCCAACGGCGGTTTCATGATGATCATGCTGCGCCTGCACGTGGACATGTTCGCTGGGCTGCCGGGCAAGTTGCTGCTGGCGTTCATGGGTTTTCTGTTCGTGATCGCCATCGTCTCCGGCGTGGTGCTGTACTTGCCGTTCATGCGGCGCTTGAACTTCGGCACGGTGCGCCAGGACAAATCCACCCGCCTGCGCTGGCTCGACCTGCACAACCTGATCGGCGTCGTTACCCTGGTCTGGGCGCTGACCGTGGGCGTGACCGGCGTGATTGCCGCCTGCGCCGACCTGATCATCGCCGCGTGGCGCAACGACAGCCTCAGCGCGATGGTCGAGCCGTACCGCAACGCCCCGCCATTGACGCAACTGGCGCCGGCGACGCGCCTGCTCGACATCGCCAAGGAAGTCGCGCCGGGCATGGAGCCCAGCTTCATCGCCTTCCCCGGCACGCTGTTTTCCAGCGAGCACCACTACAGCGTGTTCATGAAGGGCGACACCCACCTGACCTCACACCTGCTCACCCCGGTCCTGATCGACGCCAGCACCCTGGACGTCACCGCCGTGGCCGAGCGGCCGTGGTACATGGACGTGATGAGCCTGTCCCTGCCGCTGCATTTCGGCGACTACGGTGGCCGGCCAATGCAGATTTTCTGGGCAACCCTGGATGTGCTGACCATCATCGTCCTGGGCAGTGGCGTTTATCTGTGGGTCGTGCGACGTAAAGCCGCCAAGCGCGCGACCGTCGGCGCGGAGGTAACCTCGTGAGGCCTCGGCAGTCGAATTTCTGGAAGGTGTTTGCTATTCCCGTGGTGATCGGCGGATTGAGCGCGGCGGGGCTGTTTTCGGCGCTGTTGGGCGATGGGGCCTGGGATGCGGTGAGCTGGGTTGGATTGGGAATCCCGACCGTGCTTGGGGCCTGGGGCTTGATCAAACGCGGATAACCCCAGCGCGGCAAAGAACCTGTGGGAGC
>NZ_JBHFJB010000106.1:5435-5504 GCF_057334555.1 Pseudomonas sp. AGC41 | reverse complement strand
GGCGGTAAGTCAGTTACATTCTTGCTGACTGACACTCCGCTTTCGCGAGCAGGCTCGCTCCCACATTCG
>NZ_JBHFJB010000106.1:4560-5358 GCF_057334555.1 Pseudomonas sp. AGC41 | reverse complement strand
CCCCCCCCCCCCCCCCTCCCACATTCGTTACTCGCCAGCAGACCCGCAACTGTCTAGGCTAAGGCCAGCCCGCCCAATCGAGGATGTTCTGCATGTCCACCCCCAGCATGACCCTGTTCCACAACCCCGCTTCGCCCTTCGTCCGCAAGGTCCTGGTGCTGCTGCACGAAACCGGCCAGCAGGATCGCGTCGCCTTGCAACTCAGCCAACTTACGCCGGTCAAGCCGGACCAAGCGCTGATCCATGACAACCCATTGAGCAAGATTCCGGCCCTGCGCCTGGCCAACGGGACGGTGATCCACGACAGCCGCGTCATCCTCGACTACCTCGACCATCAACACGTCGGCAACCCGTTGATCCCGCGCGAGGGCGCAGCCCGTTGGCGGCGCCTGACCCTGGCCTCCATGGCCGACGGGATCATGGACGCGGCGGTGATGATCCGCTACGAGACCGCCCTGCGTCCTGTGGAAAAACACTGGGACGAATGGCTCGATGCGCAGCGGGACAAGATTCGTCGCGCCCTCGCCACGCTCGAATCCGAGGCGATTGCCGAACTGGCCAGCCATTTCGACGTCGCTTCCATCAGCGTGGCTTGCGCCCTGGGTTACCTGGACCTGCGCCATGCCGACCTGGAATGGCGCGAGAACAATCCGCAGCTGGCGGCGTGGTTTTCCGAGGTCAATTTGCGGCCCTCGATGGTCGAGACAATGCCCCGGGTCTAAAACTGTCTTGGCTGCACCGGCGGCCTTTTCGCGAGCAGGCTCGCTCCCACATTTGATTGTGTCGCTCTCTTGTGGG
>NZ_JBHFJB010000106.1:0-4540 GCF_057334555.1 Pseudomonas sp. AGC41 | reverse complement strand
CCCCCCAAGGCCGCGCACCGGATCCAGCGGAAACAACCCGACAATTCGCATCACCAGCATTTCCCCCACCCGCTGATCCTCCCGCAACCCCAACGACCGGCTCATTTCACCTCTCCCAGATCAAAACTCATCGCGGCCGCCGGCTTCGCGCCCACCCCGTACCAATCCAGCTTGCGGGTCAGCACCATGAACACCCCCAGCAGGCCGAACAGCAGCAACGAACCCATCAACAGCGCGTAGTCTTCGGCGCTCAACAGGCCATAAAGCAATCCGTACAACCCCGCCAACCCCGCCGAAAATCCCAGGCCGTGACTGACGCTGCGCAGCACATGGCAGACGTAAAACCCGATCAGCACCACGCAGGCACTCGCCGATACCAGGTACGCCAGGGTGAAACCGATGTGCTCCGACAGCGACAACAGCAGCAGGTAGAAGAACGCCAGCGCCACGCCGACCAATGCGTACTGGACCGGGTGCACCGCGAGGCTCTTGAGCACTTCGAAGAGAAAGAACCCGGCGAAGGTCAGCGCGATGAACAGCAGCGCATATTTGATCGCCCGGTCGCTCTTCAGGTACTGGTCCACCGGATCGACGAAACTTACACCGAACGCACGACTGCGGAACGCTTCGCAACCATCGCTGGGATCGCAGGCTTGCAGCGTTTCCAGAAGGTTGGTGGAGAAAAACGAGGTCTGCCAGTCGGCATTGAAGCCCTGTTCATTGATCTCGCGATTCACCGGCAGGTAATTGCCGATGAAGCTCGGGTGCGGCCAATCGGCGGACAGGTGCACCTTGGTGGACTTGCCCACCGGCAGGATCTGCAGTTCGCCGGTGCCTTGCAGGCGCAAGTCGAAACCGAAGGTCAGCTCGGGACTGCCCTGGGCGGTGATCATCGGCAACGGCACATGGACGCCCTGCCCCAGCCAGCCAAGCCGCGAACCGGGAAGGAAGTCGACGGTCTGTTGGTTCAGCGTCAGGGTCAATGCGTTCTCGATGCCACGAATATCACTGATGCCGACGCTCAGGTACGGCTCGTCAAAGCGGTAATCGGCGAAATCCTTCGGCGCGACGCCATAACGTTCCGGCACTTTGAAGCGGCCATCGATCCGGTTGTCGGCATGAAACAAGCGCGCTTCGTAGATGCCCCTGGCGCGGGTTTCGGTGCGGATCTGGCCGTCGAGTTCGAATTGCTCCGGGAGGAAATACAACTCGCCCGTTTGCTCGACGGTTTCGAGGAAACGCACGCCGGTCTTCTCGTTGGTATTCCAGACCTTCACGTCCTTGCGAAACGGCACCACGATCATCGGTCCGATCAACTGCTGGCTATGGCTGGAACTGCGGGCGATGTCCTGCAACACCCCGTCGCGCAGCTCCTGGCGCTCATCGATAAGGCCGCTGATCATCAATAGCGGGATCATCAACAAGAGAATCAAGAGGGCAATCATGCCCAGTTTTATGGCGAGGCTGCGGTTCATGTGGGGCTCTCCCTGTTCGAATGAGGGAGAGTCTGGCGCGGCTGTGTGGGCGGTTTATGCGGGGAATGTGGAGATTGTGTGGAGACAGGCCCGACGGCAGCTGAACTGTGGGAACGAGCCTGCTCGCGATAGCGGACTGTCTGGGCGATGATGTTGGATGGGCCACTGTCTTCGCGAGCAGGCTCGCTCCCACATAGGAGTGCTTTTTCAAATGGATTTTGTGGTGTCAGGGCAACCGCAGTACCACTTCCACCCCACCCTCGACATTACCGATGCCAAATTCCCCCCCATGCAACTGCACCACTTCCTCGACGAAGTTGAGCCCCAGGCCTGTGCTCTTGCGTCCGGTGCCAGGGCGCGGCAAGGAATAAAACCGCTCGCTCAGGCGCGGCAGTGCGTAGTCGGGAATCGGCTCGGCCTGGTTGAACAGACGGATCTCGACGCGGCTGCCCAGGCGCTCGGCGCTGATGCGCAACAGGCCTTCGACAGGGGTGAAGTCCAAGGCGTTTTCCAGCAAGTTGCCCAATGCCTGGCGCAGCAGGAATGCCTCCCCGGTCAGCGTCAGATCAGCGGGGATGTGTCGCTCCACGCGCAATTGACGGCTTTCGATCCAGCCGCCGCGAGCCTCCAGCAATTCATCGAGCAACGCCGCCAACGGAACCGCGACGATATCCTCCAACCCCTGGCGCTGCTCGACCTGGGCCAGGTTGAGCAGGCGCTCGATCAACTGCTGCATGCGCGCGCTTTCGCTGTCGATGTTGCTGACGAACCGCTGGTGCTGGGCGGCGGGCATGTCGCTCTGCAGCAGCTCGGCGGCGCCGCGAATGGCGGCCAGCGGGCTCTTCAGCTCATGGGTCAAGGTGTGCACATACCGCTCGACGTAGGCCTTGCCCTCGAGCTGGGTGCGCATGTGTTCGACGGCGCCCGCCAGTTGCTCGAATTCGCCGCCGCGATAATGCGGCACTTCCACCCGTCGGCCCTGGCTGACCGCCTGGGCATAACGAGTCAAACGGCGCAACGCCGCGCTGAGCCACCAGGACAGCAAGGCGCCCAGCAACAGGCCCAGGCCGATCAACCCGGCCCCATACGCCAGCAGGCGCCGCTCCGTGCGGTCGATGTAAGGTTGCAACGAGCTGTTGGGCTTGGCCACCGTGACCACGCCGATGATTCTTCCGTTGTCGCGGATCGGTGCCCCGACATGCATCACCGACGACGCCGGATCGTCCGGATCGTTGCGGGTCGAACGAGCGCCATAATGGCCGCGCAAGGTCAGGTAGACGTCATTCCATCGCGAATAATCCTGGCCCACCGCCACGCCACTGGAATCGAGCACGACAATGCCATTGGCATCCGTGACGTAGATCCGATGGTTGACCTGGTTTTTTGGCAAGCCCCAGATCGTCGCCGCCGGCTGGCGTTCGCCATAGGACCTGAGCAATTGCGGCCAGCGGTTCTGGTTGAGTGTCCCGGCCTTGAAATCGTCCCGCAGGATTTCGGCCATCAGGTTGGCCGTGTCCACCAGGGTTTCCTCGGTCGACTGACGCACGCCGGGACGGATCTCTTCCATCACTGTATTGAGCACGAAATACCCGGCCAGGCCGATGAACAGCACGTAAGCCAGGAAAATCCGGATACCCAGCGACATCAGCTGTGGCCCGGGCTGTAGCTGTAACCGAGGCCCCGGTGGGTCTGGATCGGTTCGGCCTCGGCGCGGACCAGACGCAACTTGGCACGCAGGCTCTTGATGTGGCTGTCGATGCTGCGCTCGTAGCCGGCATCGCTGGCCACGCCCAAGGCATCGAGCAACTGCTCGCGACTGAAGACCCGCTCAGGCTGCTCCAGCAGGCAGTTCAACAGGCGAAATTCATGACGAGTGAGGTTCAACGGTTTGCCGCGATAGCTGATCTGCACGCGCTCGCTGTCCACCTGGAACAACGCCGAAACCGTTTCCGCGAAGGGCCGCGGCGCCACGCGTTTGAGAATCGCGCGAACCCTGGCGGCAACTTCGCGAGGGCTGAAGGGCTTGACCACGTAATCATCGGCGCCAATCTCCAGGCCCACCACCCGGTCAATCTCGCCATCCCGAGCCGTAAGAAAAATTACCGGAACGTCGCTGAAACGTCTGAGATTCTTGCAAGTCTCGAAACCGCTGATATCCGGCAGGCCCACATCGAGAATAATCAGGTCCGCCGGAGTCTTCTGCTGATGTTCCAGAGCCGCGGCTCCCAGGCTCAACCAAGTGGTGTCAAAGCCCTCGCCCTGCAGCGCAAACACCAGCGTATCAGCGATGGCGGCTTCGTCTTCGACAATCAGAATATGAGGCATGGCAACCGGGCCCGACAGTAAAGTTGCCGGAACGGTGCCCCAAGCCTCGGGACACGTCAATCGGGGAAATCAACAGTCCGGTTTATCCGCGGTAAACCGTCGCGCCGGGTTCACCGCCGCGTCGAACTCACGCAAGGCCTTGGCACCAATCAGCAACGGGTAGTTGAAACTGCTGCGGTCGGTCAGGTTGACCTCGACGGTGCGCTTGACATTACCCAGGCACATTGCCAGTTCCACCACCGGACGCTTGCTGGGGGCGATCTTTTCGTCGTCGTCCTCGTCCTCTTCGGAACGGGTCTTGATCTTGCTGATGCGGGCGACCTTGTGTTCGTAGATCTTGTTGCTCGCGTCCTTGGTCGCCAGGCGGAAACGTACCCAGTCATCGCCGTCACGGGTAAACGTCTCGATGTCCTTGGCCGACAGCGAGGCGGTCAATGCGCCGGTGTCCATCTTGGCCTTGAGCACTTCACCGCCGATTTCCGGCAACGCGATGTATTCGTAGCGCCCATAGAGGGTCGGTTCGGCGGCGAGCACGGGAAGGGCCACCAGGGAAAGCAGGGCTAAAACGGATTTCATGTAAGGGGCTTCCGTTGTGGGAGTGGGATTTTAGACCGTGGTCAACGAATTCGTTCGGTACAGCGCACCGTGGCGAGGGAGCTTGCTCCCGCTCGGCTGCGCGGCAGCCGCACAGCTGTTTCTTCATCGCCACCAGCCGGGGCCGCTTCGCAGCCCAGCGGGAG
>NZ_JBHFJB010000105.1:20586-25285 GCF_057334555.1 Pseudomonas sp. AGC41 | reverse complement strand
CTCCTACACTGAAATGCGTTCTCCTGTGGGAGCGAGCCTGCTCGCGGAGGCAGCCCACGAAAAATCAGGCATCAGGATCGGCCACTTCCTCCGCCACATTGGCATCGGGCGAGCGCTGGTGCAGTTCTTCGGCCTTGGTCTTCAATTCCTGCCAGCGCTCCAGGTCAATGGTCCCCAGGCCGAACAGGTCGTCGGCGAGCCGCGTCAGCTCGGTGAAATGTGCGTCGGGCGATTGCTGGAAGTAGGCCTTGTCATCGAACAGCCGCTGCCAGTCGGCCAGCGACGGAGGTTTGAGGTCATCGCTCATGAGGGGCTCCCGCGAAGCATTCATAAGGTATGAGAGGCGACGAATGTCGGGAGTTCCGGTGATTGTCAGTAACCGGTCATTTCCAGGTAGCCGATGCCGCTACGATTGCCGCTCAGTTGCACCGGTCCTTCCCAATAGGGAATACGCAGGCTCATCCAGGCGTCGGGGTTCAGCGCCTGAGTGGTGATATCGAACTGTCGGGCGGGAATCCTGATCGACCAGCGCACCGGCATCGAGCGTCCGGCAACCTCGGCGGTGTCCAGTGGCTCGAGGCTGATTTCGCTGGCGCCCAGGGTCGTCGCCTGGCCCTGGGCGTCGATCCAGGTGCCGGTGAGGTACGGCGCGCCTTTCTTGTGCCGCATGCGGTAGAGCATGACGTGTTCGCCATTATCCAGATGCAGGGAAAACCAGTCCCAACCGGTCTGGTTTTCGGTCAGCGGCTGGCTGCTCCATTCACGGTCGAGCCAGGCCGGACCGCTGACCTGGTAGCGCTGGCCGTCGATTTCCAGATGACCGTTAGCCTGGAAGAAAGGTTGGCTGTAGTAATACGACGCCTGGCCCTGCGCGGATTTCTGGCTGAAACCCTGGTCGCCTTGCAGCACCAAGGGGCGTGTCGACGTGAGCTGCAGCTCATAGCTGAAACGTGCATCCCGCGCCTTGAGCTGCATCGCCGCCAAGGGATCGGTGCCCGCGCTGCGGGTGGTCAATTGCCAATCGTCGATCCAGGCATCGAACGGGGTCGTGCGCACTCCGGCCTGCCCCACTCCGCCCCGGGCATAACGTTCGGCGGCATGATGGACGGTCGCGGAAGTGACCGCGGCATGACCGAGCCAGATGGTCTGGTTACGCCAGCCGCTGGCCTGGGGAGCGGCATCCTGGCTGCTGCGGAACAACGTCCATTGCACGCCGAAATCCCGCCCCTCGGTATCCTTGAGATTGGCGGTGACGTACCACCACTCGATACGAAACCCATCATGGGCGCCATGATCGGCCGGAAAACTGAACACGCGCCCGGGCACCACAGGCGTAAATGCAACGGCCTGGTTGCCGAGGCCGGCAAAACCTTTTTCCGGTGCCGACGAGTCGTCGCAGCCGCCGAGCAAGGCCAGCAGCATCAGGCCGATTCTAATTTTCATGGGCGAAGGTCCTGAGCAGATCCGCCGGTTGCGTGCGGTACAGCGCGTACAGCGGCCACGCCGACGCCAGCAGCGTGGCGAACATCGCCAAGCCCAGCAGCTGCGCCAATTGCAGCGGGAATACCCGCAACGGCAGGCGCCAGCCAAAGGCCTGCACGTTGATCACGGCGTCCAGGCACCAGGCCAGGGCGATGCCCAGCGGCACGGCCAGCAGTAAGGTCAGCAGCGCCAGCAACCAGGTCTGGCCGAGGTTGAGCAGCATCAGTTGCCGACGCGTTACCCCCACTGCCCACAACGGCGCCAACTGACCGAGACGGCTCTGGCTCTGGGTCAGCAGGCTGATGAACAACGCCACCCCGGCGACCGCCAGGGTCAGGCTGTTCAACGCCGCGGTGGCGGCAAAGGTGCGCTCGAATACCTGGGTCGACCAGCCCTTGAGGCGAGCCTGGTCGACGATGTGACTGTCATCCAGGCTGAATCGGCTTTGCAACGCCGCCAGCAATGGCCCGATGGCGGACGGCTCGATGCGCAGGTTGAAGCGATTCGGCGTCAATTGCGGCCAGTGCGCCAGCAGGTGATCGGCGTTGATCAGCACATGCCCCTTGGGATTGCCGTAGTCGGCATAAATTCCGACAACCCGCGGCGTCCATGGCCCTTGTGGAGTCGGCAGGGTCAACCGGTCGCCAACATCCACTTTCAGGCGCCGGGCCAGTTGTTCGCTGAGCATCAGCGTATCGGCGCCGGCCAGTTGGTCCCAGGCCTGCTCACCGGCTGACTCCAACAAGGGCCAGTGCAGGCGATAGGACGGATGATCGATGATCCCGTAGATATCTGTCGGCCAGCCTTGCAGAGGAACCGACACCTGCCAGTTCGGCAGCACGGCGCTTACACTCGGTTGTTGCTTGAGCCATTCGTGCAATGCGCCGGCCTGGGCCGGGGTTTGTGGATTGATGTACAGCTCAGCGGTGAGTCGCTGTTCGAGCCAGTCGCCGAAGGTCTGGCGGAAACCGGCGGTCATGCTGCCGGCGCCGATATTGGCCGCCAGCGCCAGCAACAACGCCATCAGCGCCAGGCTCAACGTCGGCAATTGCTGGCGACAATCGGCGAGGAACCATTGGCCGAGCACCGAACGGTTGCCGCGCAGCAACCGGTTCAACACAGCGTTGAGCAGCACCGGCAGCGCCAGCGCCACGCCCAGCAACAACGCGGTCATCAGGACAAAACCGCTCGCCAGGCTGTCACCCCAGACCAGCGCCGCCACGGCGATCAGCGCGGCCAACAGCGCCACCCCGCCCTGGCGCCGCAACCACCGCGCGTGGGCCTGGTGCCAGGCCTGGGGATTGGCCAGCGCCAGCAAGGGCAGGTGCGCCGCACGCAACAGGCTTTGGCCCCCGGCCAGCAACGCCCCGAGCAGGCCCAGGCCGACGCCGCCGAGCCACCACCAAAGGCTGAGGTGCAATTGCCCAGGCACTTCGGCGCCGTACAGACCGCGCAGGCTCGCCGCGACATCAGGCAATAGCAGGCTCGCCAGCCAGTAACCGCTGAGCACCCCGGCAATCCCGCCGAGCAAGGCCAGCGCGCCCAACTCCAGCGCCAGGCTGGCGACCAGTACCCGCGCGCTGACGCCACAGGCACGCAAGGTGCGCAGCAGGCTGCGCCGCTGCTCCAGGGCCAGGCCGATGGCGGCGTGGACAATGAACAGTCCCACCACGAATGACAGGAACCCGAGCGCATCGAGGTTCAAATGAAAGCTTTCGGTCAGGCGCGTCAAGTTGTTCTCTTCGTCCGCGCGCTTGTATTGCAGCAGGCCGTTGAACGCCTCGGGCAAGGCTGCGGTGAACGTGGCCGGCAACAACATTCGCGAAACCTGCTCCGGCAACCCCAGGAGCTGCTGGGCGAAGCCGATGTCCATCAGCAGCATGCCCGGCGCCATGTCCGGTTGCACGTACAGCGGTGGCAAGGCCTGGCCGTTGGCGCTGCGGGGCCGGTCGCCCTCCTTCAGCCCGAGGGCCTGCAACGTCTGCGGGGCGATCCAGGTACGACCGGGCCCGGTGAAGAAATCCACCACCTCGGCAATCTCCCGCGCTTGCCCCGCCACGGCCGAACCCGGCGGCAGCGACACCGGGTCGATGCCCATCAATTGCAGGCGCTGGTTTTCGTGGCCCTGAAGCGTCAGCCGACCCTGCAACACGGGCGATACGGGCCAGCCCTGGCGCCGTAGGTCGACAAACCATTGCTGAGCGAAGGTGCCGCCGCCGGGAGCACTGAGGCTGGCCTGGGGTTCGCCGCCGATCAGCTGGCTGGCCCGGGCGTAGCTGTCCCGAGCCTGACTGTTCAAGGCCTGGACGCCGGTGAGCAGGCTGGTGGCCAGCCAAAGCCCGGTCAACACACTGAAAAATTGCACCGGGTGCCGGCGCCAATGACTGAGCAGGACCTTGAGGGTCTGGCGAAAGATCATCACGCGGGGGCCACCTGCGCCAGGCGCCCGCCTTGCAATACCACGCGGCGTGCCAGGCGCGCCGCCACCCGCTGGCTGTGGGTCACCATCAACAGGCTGGTCGGGCTGCCATCGAGCAATTCCAGGAGCAGTTGCAGCACCTCGTCGCTGGTGGCTTCGTCAAGGCTGCCGGTAGGTTCATCGGCCAGCAACAACGGCGGCCGTGAAGCCAGCGCCCTGCCCAGGGCCACGCGTTGCTGCTGACCACCGGAAAGCTGCTCGGGATAACGCCGCAACAGCTCCGACAACCCGAGCCGCTGCACCAGATGCGCTTGCCACGTAGCGTCGAAACGACCGCAAAGGCGCGCCTGGAACGCGAGATTGTCTTCCACCGCAAGGCTGCTGATGAGGTTGAACTGCTGGAACACCAGGCCGATTTCGGTGCGCCGCCAGTTCGCCAACTGGCTTTCGCTCATGTCCTCGAGCCGGTGCCCAGCGCTGTGGATACTGCCGCGATCGACCTTGTCGAGACCAGCGACCAGATGCAGCAAGGTACTCTTGCCGCTGCCGGATTCCCCCATCAGCGCGAGGCTGCTGCCGGGCGGCAGCGCCAAGTCGATACCTTGCAGCACCGCCAGGGGACCTTGGGGCGTGGTGTAGCTTTTGAAGACGTTTCGGACCTCAAGCATGGGCAACTCGGCTGATCAACAAGGGCATCAGGATAGCGGAGGTTGCGCCGTGCGCAGAGTTCCAAAAACATTTGATGCGGGTTTGTTTATTCGCTTCCGGAATCTTCGGCGATTGATACTGCGCTTTCGC
>NZ_JBHFJB010000105.1:15825-20529 GCF_057334555.1 Pseudomonas sp. AGC41 | reverse complement strand
GGCTCGCTCCCACAAGGGTGCCTCGGTGAATCTGACTCAATGTGGGAGCAGCCTGCTCGCGAAGAGGCCGGTCCATTCAGCCGCTGATCAGTGCCCCACCGCCATCTCACCCTGAACCGGTTTCGGCGTGACGATGTTGTCCAGGTCAATGTGCTTCCACGCCGGCCTGGCCCCCAGCCGCGCATTAAAACGGTAGTTGAAAGTGAAGTCGTCTTCGGTCGGCTGGTCGAGGGATTTTCCATACAGTGCCGTGACGCCGGCCGACTCGTAGCCCATCAAGCGCAGCAACGTCGGGAAGATGTTGTAGTGGCTGGAGCGGTCCTTGTTCTGCGCCCAGGCGCTGCGCCAATCGAGTGTCTGCAACCGGCTCCCCTGGATCACCAGCAACGGCACCAGCCCTTCTTCTTCCGCCGGATCTCCGCCGCAGTGGGTGTTGAGGCCGGGGTTGCCACGTTCGTGCAGGTCCTGGCCATGGTCGGAGGTGTAGATCAACACCGCATTGTCGAGATTGCCCTGTCGGAACAGGCGCTGAAAAAACTCGCCGACGTTCCACAGCAAGGTGTTCTGGTAAGCATTGCGATACAGCACCCAATCATTCGCTTCGCCACTGAAACCGTCGCGCCGGCCGGTGTCGGCCACCTCCTCGAACTGCCCTCGCGGCAAGGCCGGACGGTAGGTCATGAAAGCATCGGGGTATTTGTCATGGACCGGGAAATGCGCGCCGACTTTGTTGACCACCACCAGTTCGGCCCGGTCATTGTCCATCAGCTCGATCAGTTTCGCCGCAGCCGCCATGTCACGGTCGCGCACACGAACCTGGTCGAACTGGACAAATTCGTCGATGTCCTGTTGTTCCAGCTCGGTCATCAGGTTCTGCCGCTTGCCGCCGGTGTTCTGGCCGTCGACATAGACGGTGCGCAACCCGGCGTTGCGGGCGTACTGCCAGATCGACGGCTGGGTGCTGTTGATGCGCATGTAGTCGGCACGGGTGCCGCCATAGCGCAGCGTAACGTTGGTATCCGCGCTGCAATTGGCGATCGAGGCGGCGTAGCCATAATTGATAAGTTCCACACCGGGAGGGGGCGTCTTGAGGCCGGTGGCGACGCCGGACGGCGTGTTGATATCAAGATAATTCCCGCCAATGCTTTCGTCGATGATCAGCACGATATCGTGCCCGATTGCCGCTGTTTGCCGCACGAGACTGACTGGCGCCCGTGGGCCCACAGTGTTGTGCACGGCTTCATAGATGAACAGGTTCAGATAGGCCAGCGGCGTGTACATGATCGGCAAACCGCGCGCGCCCTCGCCTGCCCGTACGAACAGCACGCCACTGAGCAGCAGTATGCCGAGCAAAGGCGCGCTGATCGCGACGTAGCCGGGCAACGGCAGACGCCGCCGGGGCTTCAGGCCGATCCCCAGCAGCAGCAACAAGCCCCCCGCAACCGCACCGATGATCACCTCGCGGTACTGATAAGCCGCCTCCTGGATGAACCCGCCGGAATAGACCATCGACACGAACTGGGCGTAGGTCAGGTAGCTGTCGGTCACCCGTGTGTAAACCTCGAAGAACACCGCCGAGGCAAACATCGCCAAGGCAAACAGATGCCGCACCAATGCCTGGCGGATGTACGCGGTCATCCACAGAGCCAGCACCAGCGCAACGAACATCGCGCCGAACAGCAACGTTGCAAAGCCAAAACCCAGCGCCGCCAGACGGTCGAGGTAATAGTCATGTGCCCTGAGCAGATACAGCAGCAGTAGCAGTTCCTTGAGGTATCGGGCCATGTTTTTCCCAGCGTTACGAGGCGGTTGAAAACGGCTTTGTTTCTGCACACTAGCAGCGGGTTTGCAAAGCGCAAGAAAGCCGATCAACGGCTACAGCGTCAAAAAAAAGTTAGCTCAAAAATGACACCTAACAACCGTTAAAAATATAAAAATCTATGGATATATACCGTTCATCGGCTACTTAAACCCCTTCAAAGCCCTTTAAAAACGGCACTTTTCCAAGTCAGTCAAGGACTTGATATCAAAAAGCCCTACTCTTTCGAGTTTTGCCAACACTGACAACTGTCATTTTGCTGACACGCTTTTCTGAGGCTGCGCTATACCCCTCTGAACAGTTTCATCCGAGTTACATCAACGGGTCTGCGAGGCGCGCCAAGAATGGACGTGAGCGTATTTGGAACGGGGTACGTTGGGCTGATTCAAGCGGCGGCGCTGGCAGACGTTGGACATCGCGTCCTGTGTGTCGATATCGATCCGAACAAGATCCGGCAACTGCAACAAGCGGTACCGCCCATCAGCGAGCCGGGCCTGTCCGGGTTGCTGGAAGACAACATCAAGGCCGGGCGCCTGTCGTTCAGTTGCCAGGCCAGTGATGCGGTCAACCATGGCGAGCTGATCTTCATCGCCGTGGGCACGCCTGCTGATGAAGATGGCTCGGCGGACCTCAGCCATGTCCTGGCCGTGACCCGGCAGATTGCCGACTTCATGGACAGCGACCGCACCCTGATCATCAAGTCGACCGTGCCGGTCGGCACGGCCGACAAGGTCGCCGAATGCGCCCGCCAGGCGTTGGCCCGTCGCGGCCTGCAACAACTGAATGTGCGCGTGGTGTCCAATCCGGAGTTCCTCAAGGAAGGCAGCGCACTGGCCGATTGCATGCGCCCGGACCGGATCATCGTCGGCACCGTCGACGCCCTGGCCCGCGACCAGATGAGCGAGCTCTACGCGCCCTTCTGCCGTAACCACGAAAAGCTGATGTTCATGGACAACCGCAGCGCGGAACTGACCAAGTACGCCGCCAACGCCATGCTCGCCACGCGCATCAGCTTCATGAACGAACTGGCCAACCTCACCGAACACCTGGGCGCCGACATCGAGGCCGTGCGCAAGGGCATCGGCTCGGACCCGCGCATCGGCTACCACTTCATCTATCCCGGCTGCGGCTTTGGCGGCTCATGCTTTCCCAAGGACCTGCGTGCCCTCCTGCACACCGCCGAACAAAGCGGCATGCCACTGCGCCTGCTGCGCAGCGTCACCGATGTGAACGACAGCCAGCGGCACATTCTTTTCGAAAAACTCACGCTGCAGTTCCCCGACGGCCTGGCCGGCAAGTCGATTGCCATCTGGGGCCTGGCGTTCAAACCGAACACCGACGACATGCGCGAAGCCCCCAGCCGCTACCTGATGGAGGCACTCTGGCGCGAAGGCGCCCGCGTCCAGGCCTACGACCCGGAAGCCATGTCCGAATGCCGGCGCCTCTATGGCTATCGCAAGGACCTGAACCTTTGCGCTACCCGCGACGACACGCTGGAAGATGCCGACGCCCTGGTGATCTGCACCGAGTGGAAGAATTTTCGCGTGGTTGATTTCGACCTGCTTGCCAGCAAGCTGCGCGCGCGGGTCATCATCGATGGTCGCAACCTGTACAACCCGGAACACCTGGCTGCCGCCGGGCTGCTCTATCGCGGCATCGGGCTGCGCCACACTGTGCCCGCTCAGGGGTCACAAGCGTGAACATCCTGGTGACCGGCGCGGCCGGTTTCATCGGCGCCCATTGCGTGTTGCGACTGCTGCGCGACGGCCATGACGTGTGCGGGCTGGACAACTTCAACGACTACTACGATCCGCAGCTCAAGCACGATCGCGTGGCCTGGGTCAAAGACCAGGCCGGCGACTTCCACCTGGCGCGAATCGACCTGACCGACGCATCGGCCCTCGATGAACTGTTCCAGTCCCATCGTCCCGACGTGGTGATCCATCTGGCAGCCCAGGCCGGCGTGCGTTATTCGCTGGAAAATCCGCGGGCTTATGTCGACAGTAATCTGAGCGGGTTCCTGAACATTCTCGAGAGCTGCCGCCGCCATCCGGTCAGGCACCTGATCTACGCCTCCTCCAGTTCGGTGTACGGCGCCAACCAGCGCACGCCGTATTCGGTACAGGACGGTGTCGACCATCCGTTGTCGCTGTACGCGGCCACCAAAAAAGCCAATGAACTGATGGCCCACAGTTACAGCCATCTGTTCGGCATCCCCTGCACCGGCCTGCGTTTTTTTACTGTCTATGGCCCCTGGGGCCGGCCGGACATGTCGCCGATCCAGTTCGCCCGGGCCATTGCCGAAGGCCAGGTGCTGAAGCTGTTCAACCATGGCGAGCATGAGCGCGACTTCACCTGCATCGACGACATCATCGAGAGCATCGCCCGGCTGATCGAGCGCCCACCTCTTGCAAACCCGGACTGGAATCGCCACCAGCCGGACCCGGCCACCAGCCTGGCACCGTGGCGCGTCTTCAACATTGGCGGACAGCATCCGGTGACGCTGCGGGCCTACGTGGCGCTGCTGGAAAAACACCTGGGCCGGAGCGCGCGAGTCGAGCTGCTGCCCCTGCAACCGGGCGATGTGCTGAACACCTGCGCCGATGCCAGCGACCTGGCCCGGGCTACCGGTTTCCAACCTTGCATCGAACTGGATGAAGGCCTCGGCCGTTTCGTCGACTGGTTCCTCGATTACTACGCATTGCCCACCGCCCACGCACCGCTTGCGACAGAACGCTTGCGGCCCAACCTCAACGGAGGAGTCTATGACCCGACATGAGCAAGCCATCCCGACCCGGACCCTCGGCCGCGACAAACGAGTCGACCCCGAGCACCGCAGGCGCCTGGACGCGGCTATCCACCGCCAGGGTCGTGGCTGGATGACC
>NZ_JBHFJB010000105.1:9869-15776 GCF_057334555.1 Pseudomonas sp. AGC41 | reverse complement strand
CGGCGGCCGGCCCTGGACCGTCTCGCGCACCAACCGGGTGGTGGCGTGCCTCGGCGCATTGGCCCTGTTGCTGATGCTCAGTCCGCTGCTGCTGGGCCTGGCACTGCTGGTGAGGTTCTCCAGCCCTGGCCCGGTGCTGTTCGTGCAGAAACGCACCGGCTATCGCGGCCGCGTTTTCGGCATGTACAAGTTCCGCACCATGGTCGCCGACGCCGAGGCCTTGAAAGAATCGCTGCGCCACCTCAACAAGCACGGCGCCGACGCCATCGACTTCAAGATCGACAACGATCCGCGCATCACCCCCATCGGCCGGTTCCTGCGCCGCAGCAGCCTCGATGAACTGCCGAACCTGATCAACGTGGTGACCGGCGACATGCGCCTGGTGGGCCCGCGGCCGACCTCGTTCAACGCCTACCGCTACAAGGACAACCATTTGGTGCGCCTGAGCATCTACCCCGGCCTCACCGGCCTCTGGCAGATCTCCGGACGCAGCAATATCGACTTCGACCAGCGCGTGGAACTGGACCTCAGCTATATCGCCGAGCAGAGCCTTTTGCTGGATTTGAAGATCCTGATGATCACCCCCTTCAAAGTCTTCAGCGGCCACGGAGCGAGTTAAATGGACGGTTCAACGAATATCCTGACCATAGCCAGCCCGAGCGAGACCAACCTGACCTCGACCGTGCTCGACCCATCCTTGCGGATCCTGCTCCTGACGGCGGCGAATATCGGCACCGGCACGAGCACCAGCGCCATGGCGCTGGCCGCCCAGTTGGCGCAGATGAGCAGCGGCCGCGTGCTGCTGGTGGATGCCAGCCGGTCGCCGCGCAACCTCAGCCAGCAACTGTCGCTGCAAAAGGAGCGCGGCTTCAGCGACCTGCTGTTCAACAGCCTTTCCCCACCGCTGTTGCAGGACTGCGTGGTGCAGGTTTCCAGCCTGCCCTTCGACGTGCTGCCCAACGGTCGCCTGGGCCATAACGCCGAGCGCCTGAGCCCCGAGCGACTGCGCCCGCTGTTCAGGCAACTGGCGGCGCAGTACCGCTTCGTGGTGATCGACGCCGACGCGGTGTATTCGGCCACCGACACCCTCGTCATCGGTACTCAGGTGGACGGCGTGGTGCTGGTGGTGCGCGGCGAGGACACCCGCTGGGAAGTCGCCCAGGCCGCCCGGCAACGCTTGGCCCAGGCCGGCGCGAAGGTGGTCGGCAGCGTCTTCAATCGCCGCAAGTACTACATGCCCAAGTGGCTCTACAACAACCTGTAAGCCTGCAAAAGGATGACGAGATGAACGCCAGAATGCTTGTCCTGCTGTTGCTGCCGCTTGCCGGTTGCTCCAGCACCACCGATACCCGCTCGATGCCGGTGCAGATCCTCACGGCCGCGCCGGCCAACGCCCAGGCCACCGACATGCCCAAGGTCGAACAGACCCTGCGGCCCCAGGACGTGCTGGATGTGATTTTTCATATCAGCACCACCGCGTCCCAGGCTTATCGGGTACAGCCGGGCGACCAGGTCGCGCTGAACTTTACCGCCGCCAGCCAGCTCAACGGCACGCAACAGGTCATGCCCGACGGCAGCATCGAACTGCCCGGCGCCAACACCTCGGTGAAAGTCGCCGGCCTGAGCACCGACGAGGCCCGCCTGGTGGTACAGCGAGCCTATGACCAGAAGATGCTGTTCCAGCCCAATCGCAACCAGTTGACGGTGCTGGTGACCAGTCCGCTGGCCGGCGAGACGACCTTGCGCAACACCCTGACCCACCCTGGCACCGGCATGAGCCGGGAAATCACCGTGGGCCGGGACGGCTACGCCAGCTTTCCGGAAATCGGCGCCGTACCGCTGCAGGGCATGACCGTCACCCAGTTGGAAACGTTCCTCAACGAGCGCTACGCCAATCTGCCCGGACGCATGAGCGTCGATGTGCTGCTCAAGTCCACTGCCGGCAATGAAATCTATGTCCTCGGTGAAGTGGCCCAGCCCGGTTCCTATCCGATTCGCCGGCCCATCTCGGTACTGGAAGCCCTGACCCTGGCCCGTGGCCCGAACCTCAAGGCCCGGCTCGACTCGGTGGTGATCATGCGCCGCAACGGTAATCAGGTCGAAGCTCGCCATTACGACGTCGAAAAAGCCTTGAGCGGCGACGCCTCGCAAATCGCCTACCTGCAACCGGAAGACATGCTCTTCGTGCCCAAGACCGGGCTGGCCAAAGCCGGCGAAACGGCCCGCCAGTTGGCCGACGTGGTGCTGTTCCAGGGCGTGGGGTTCGGCTTCGGCTACCGCGTCGACAACAAAGGCAGCGACAACTGAAATTCAGGTGACCGATCATGAACCCCAAGGAAAATTATCTGCACGAGTTTTTCAGGATCTTCTTTGCCAACAAGCAGTGGGTGAAGCGCATCTTCCTGATTTTCGCCGTGATCGCCCTGGTGCTGCCATTGATGCTCAAGCAGAGCTTCGATATCACCGCCCAGGTGATCGTCCAGTCGAAAAAACTCTCCCAGGGCGACGCCACCACGTCGCTGAACCAGGAAAACGCCACGTTCATCCCGCCGTCCCTGGCGGACATGGAAACCGAGAGCAATATCCTCCGCTCGCCGGCGTTGATTCGCCAGACCATCCAGACCCTGCGCGACCAGGGCGAGTACACGCCAAGCCCGGGCATTCTCAACAAATGGGTCAGCGAGCCGCTCAAGCGCTACATCACCCAGCCGTTGCGTGAGTATGTGGTCAACCCGTTGCGCGACGGCCTGGGGCTTGAGGTCGATCCGGTGCGCGACACAATGCTCGATACGCTGACCGACCAGGCCATCGAGAACCTGAAGATCGAAACCCTCCCCGGCTCCAATGTCATCTCCATCGTCTACAGCTTCGGTGACCCGGCCCAGGGCACGCGGTTCGTCGCGCAACTGCTGAAGAACTACCTCACCGGCCGCCAGGAACTGCAATCGATCGAACTGCCGCAGACCTTCTACGAGCAGAAAAAAGCCCAATACCAGACGCGTCTCGACGGCCTGGAAGACAAACGCCTGGGGCTGCTCGAAGGCATCGGTTCGTCCGATCCGAAGGAAGAAGTCACGTTCCGCCTGAACGCCATCAATACCGAAGAGCAGGCGCTGAACCTCTATCAGGATCGCCTGCTGCAAAGCCAACGCTGGCTCGACTACCTCAAGAGCAGCCTGGCGGCGACGACCAGCTCGCGGTTCAACGACTACACCTTCCCGTTCACCTTTACCACCACAGTGGACAACATCGCCTTCGAAGACCGGGAAATCCGCCAGTTGGGTGAGCAACTGACTGGCCAGGTCAGCCGCTACATGAATGACCTGGCGATTTTCCAGCCCGGCAGCGAACCGATGCTCCTGGCCCGGGAGCAGATCGTGCGCACCCGCCAGCAGTTCCTGAAAGTGGTGAACAACCGCATCCAGGAACGCACCACCGATCTTGCGGTGGTCAGCTCGGTGATCGAGCAGAAAAAAGCCCGCATCGGGGCCTTCAAGGAGCGCATCCATCAGTTGCAGGAAACCCAGAGCAAGCTGCGGCAGATGGACACCGAGATCAACGCTCTGCATGCGGCGTTCTCCACCTACGCCCAGCGATTCGCCGAAGCCAGCACCGCCCGCTCGCTGGACAACGACCTGTCCAACGCGCGGGTCCTGAGCCCACCTTTCGAACCGACCGCCGCGGCATTTCCCAAGCCGATGCTGATCATCGTGTTCGGCCTGTTCAGCGGCCTGCTGCTGGCCGTCGCCCTGGTCTACGTGCGTGAGTTCTTCGACCATCGCTTCAAGCATCCGGCGCAGATCACCCAGCAACTGGATCTGCCGGTGTTGCTGGTGATCAACGAGCAGTCACCCGAGCAGGTCAATCCGCATCGCAACTGGAGCTTGCCCAGCCTTGTCCATTGGGTGAGAAATTGAACGCGCCGTTCGGCCCGTCCCACCGCAGCAGCCCCCTGTCGATCATTCATCTGCTCGACAGCGGCGGCTTCTACGGGGCCGAGCGGATGCTGCTCGATCATTGTCTGGCAACGCCCGGCCAGCACCAAGTGGTGTTTTTGGCGGCGCCGCCGACCTTGATCACGCGCTTTCGCCAGGCCGGGGTCGACTGCCGCCACTGCGCCAACTGGGCCGAACTGCTGCGGCATTTGCGGCAACGGCGCGCCGAGCGACCGCTGATCAACACGCACAACTTCAAAGGCCTGTTGTTCGGCTGGGCCGCGGCCACGCTGCTGCGCCTGCCCCTGGTGATTACCCAGCACGGCTTTACGCCGCGCAGCACCAAGCAGCGTTTCTATACCTGGCTGAGCCTGCAACTGTGCCGCACCGCCGCGGTCAAGCGCGTGGTATGCGTGGCCGAAAGCATTGCGGCGTTGCACCGCCAGGCCAGCGTGCAGGCGGACAAACTCGACGTGATTCCCAACGGTCTGCCGGCGGTCGCGACGCCCCTGCCGCACCGCAATGACCGGCAGCGCTGGCGGGTCGGCTACGTCGGCCGTTTGAGTAGCGAAAAAGGTCCGGACCTGTTTCTCGACGCCTTGATCCCGCTGTGCCAGCGCCATGCCTCGCTGCATGCGGTGATGCTCGGCGACGGCCCGGAACGCCAGACCCTGCTCAAGCGCATCGCCGATGCCGGGCTGCTTACGCGCATCGAACTGCCCGGCTACCAGACCGACATGAATGCCTGGTGGAGCCGCCTCGACGTCCTGGTGATCAGCTCACGCACCGAGGGTACGCCGATGATTCTGCTCGAAGCCATGCAAGCCGGAGTGCCGGTGGTGGCGTTCGGCGTCGGCGGCATTCCCGATGTCGTGCAGGACCGCCACAACGGCCTGCTCGCCACGCCCGCCGACAGCGAAGAGCTGGCCCGGCAGATCGAGACGCTGTTCAGCGAGCCACCGCTGGCGCAAATCCTCGCCGACAACGCGCGGCGCACCCAACGCGACCGCTACGACTTACGCATGCTGGCCGAACGCTGGTCGCAACTGTATATCCGCACGGCACGGGAGGCTCGGCCATGATTGTCCCGCTCTCGATCGTCAGCCTCCTGGGCCTGGTTTGCCTCATGTTGCTGGCCAGTCCTTATCCGTACCTGGCACCCGGCGCGGTGCTCGGCCTCGTCGGCGTCGCCGTGCTCTATCGCAAGCCTGGCTGGGGCTTGCTGGGGATTGCCGCGCTGGTGCCGTTCGAAGGCCTGTTCAAGGAAAACGCCTTTTCCGGCAGCAAGTTCCTCGGCCTGGCGCTGATCCTGATCCTGGCGTTGCAACTGGCCCTGCACCAGATTCCCGCCACTCGCCTGCGCAGCAATATCTGGAAGCCGCTGATCGGCTTCATGCTGTTCTACGGCCTGAGCCTGCTGCTGTCGGAAAATCCGGGCCTTTCCAGCACCCACTTCCGGGAACTGGCGGTGGGCCTGGTGCTGTTCGCGATCACCCTGCTGATCGGCCGCGAGCTGAACCTGGACCTGTTCTGCCGATTGGTCACCCTGAGCGTCACGACGACCTGCGTGCTGGCGATGTTCTCCGCCCGATACCAGGATCAGGGCCGCGCTTCCGGCCTGTTGGAAGATCCGAACACCTTCGCCCTGCTGATCGCCTTCACCGTGCCGCTGGCGTTGCTGCTGGTGGTGCGCAGTCCGAACCTGCTGCACCGGTTGTTCTGGGGTGGCTGCTTCATCCTGCTGTTGGGCGGCATGACCAAGACCGAATCGCGTTCGGGACTGGTGGTGCTGCTGCTCAGCCTGATGATCGGCTTGTATCACTACCGCGCGCAGCTGCCGCGCATCCGCCCTCGGCACCTGGGCTTCGCGATGCTCGGGCTGGCGCTGCTGATTCCCCTGGCAATCGCGGTGATGCCGGCCGGCTACGTGGCGCGCATCCAGTCACTGAGTATCCTCAGCGCTGGCGCCCGC
>NZ_JBHFJB010000105.1:4779-9849 GCF_057334555.1 Pseudomonas sp. AGC41 | reverse complement strand
CCAGCGCGCACAAGGACGAATCCCTGGGCCGCCGCGCCTCGTACATCGTCGTCGGCAGCCAGATGCTTCGCGAGAATCCGTTGCTCGGTTCAGGCCCCGGAACGTTTCCCCTGCACTACGCGCCCACCGGCTACGCCAAGGCTTTCTCGGCCAACCGCAAACTGGGGGACCTGTATCGCCGGGCGCATAACACCTACCTGGAAATTTTCAGCGAGATCGGCATTCCCGGCGGGTTGATGTTTGTCGGCATGATCGGCCTGGGCCTCTACAACCTGCTACGTGCACGCCAGCTCTGGCTCCAGCGGCGGGACTGGGTGCAGGCGGACCTGTTGACGCACCTGGGCATGAGTTTCCTGTCGCTGGCGTTGTTCCTGATGTTCCTCAGTGCGCCGAACCACAAGTTGCTGTGGATCATGCTGGCCTTGACCAGCGTGTTGCGCTACGACGCCGAACGGTCCGCGCCGCAGGAGACCCGTTGATGAAACGCGTGAGCATTGTGATCCCGATGTACAACGAGGCCCGGCACATCGGCCGCACGTTACTGGCGGCGCAGCAAGCGGCGCGCCAGGCGCAGCTGGAGTGCGAGCTGATCGTGGTCGACAACGGCTCGGACGACCATGGCCCGCGCATCGCCAACGAATTGGGCGCACGGGTGCTGATCGTGCCGGGCGTGCACATCGGCGCCCTGCGCAATCGTGGTGCGGCGGCCGCCAGCGGCGACTGGCTGGCGTTCATCGATGCCGACATCGAAATGCCCGCCGACTGGCTCAGGTTGTTGATCGAAATCGAGGGTCGCCAGGGCGATGTGCTCGGTCTCGACCTGGATACGCCCGAGCAGGCGCCGTGGTTCGCCCGGGCCTGGCAGCGGCGCGGCCAACGCCCGGGTTCGCGTCCGCTGCACCGGGTGCAGTGGCTGCCCAGTGCCAACCTGCTGATGCGCCGCGCCTGGTTCGATCACGTCGGTGGCTTCGATGAAAGCCTGCGCACCGGTGAGGACAAGGATTTTTCCCTGCGCCTGCGCCAGGCCGGAGCGCAGTTGTTGCTGGTGAGCGAAAGCCTCGCCCTGCACTGGGGTTACGAAGGCAGCTGGCGCGAGTGGATGAGCAAGGAACTGTGGCGCCAGGGCAGTCACTGGCAATTGCTGCGCAGCCACGGGCCGAGTCTGCGGCTGCTGCGCTTCCCTGCCTTGTCCATCGGTGCCTGGGGCCTGGATTTCCTGGCGCTGGTCGCCCTGTTCCAGGGCCAGGCGCGCCTGGGACTGATGCTGCTGTTGATCAGCACATTGCCGGCCCTGGTTCTGAGCTTGCGCCAGAGCCAGCGCGACCCGCGCCTGACCTTGCAACTGTGGGCCCTGCATGGGGTGCGCCTGCACCTGACCGGCGCGGCGCTGCTGCTCAACCTTTTTCAATGGAACGTCAGGAGACCTGCCCGTGGCTGAATTTTTCTATTGGTCTTGCCTGTTGTTGCCGGTGTACGCGTACCTCGGCTACCCGCTGCTGCTGACCTTGCTGGCGCCGCTGTTTCCGCTACGGCGCTACACCACGGCAGTGCCGATGGACGTCAGCATCGTGATTGCCGCCCACAACGAAGCGCGGCACATCGAAGCGAAGTTGCGCATGCTGTTAGCCCAGGATTATCCGGCACGCTCGCTGCAAATCATCCTGGCCAGCGACGGTTCCACCGACGACACGGTGGCCTGCGCGCGCAAGATCGGCGACTCACGCATCACCGTGCTCGACCTGCCACGCCAGGGCAAGGCCGCTGCTCTCAATACCGGCGTGGCCCATAGCTACGGCGAGATTCTGGTGTTCACCGACGCCGACAACCAATGGGCAAACGACACCCTCGGCCACCTGTTGGCACCACTGGGCGACCCGGAAGTGGGCGCCTGCGCCGGGCATATGGAAATCCCCGTGCCAGGCAAGGGCCTGAGCCTGGGCGACAGCCTGTATCGGCACTACGAAGGCTGGCTGCGCCGCGTCGAGAGCCGCACCGGCTGCATGGTCTCCGCGGACGGTGCGCTGCTGGCCCTACGCCGGGTGCTGTTCCAAGCAGTACCGGCGCAAGTCAACGATGACTTTTTCCTCAGCACCTGTGCGCCGGCGGCCGGTAAGGCAATCGTCTACGCACCGCTCGCCCGGGTAACCGACCAGGGCGTCGACGAAGCCGACAAGCAGTTTCGCCGGCGCCAGCGGGTCACCGTCGGTGGATTGCAGAGCCTGGCCCAGCGCCGCGAACTGCTCAACCCTTTGCGCCATGGGCTCTACGCCATCGGGCTGATCAGCCACAAGTTGATCCGCCGCCTGGCGCCGGTGTTGCTGGTGCCGCTGTTGCTGAGCAACGCCTGGCTC
Source organism: Pseudomonas sp. AGC41 (assembly GCF_057334555.1). Lineage (NCBI taxonomy): Bacteria > Pseudomonadati > Pseudomonadota > Gammaproteobacteria > Pseudomonadales > Pseudomonadaceae > Pseudomonas > Pseudomonas sp. AGC41. The sequence continues at coordinate 7,498 of NZ_JBHFJB010000105.1, read as the reverse complement.
TGGGACGAGCATGGGTTCTATCGCCTGAGCCTGGTGGCGCAGTTGCTCGGCTACGCCATCGCCTTGATCGGGTTGCTGGACGTCGGCCACCGTCTGCCCAGGCCTTTCCGCCTGGCCGCGTTCGTGTTGGTGACGCTGGCAGGCATGAGCATCGGGTTGTGGCAGTTCCTGCGCGGCCACCGCTATAGCCAATGGAATCCCGAGCAGAACCGCTAAGGAGCAACGCCGATGTCGATCAAACACGTCTTCAAGCGCACCGGCGGCTGGCTGTACCTGAACACGTCCATGGGGCGCCATCCCTTGCGTGGCGCCGGCGTGATCCTGATGTTGCACCGGGTGCTGAATAACGACCGCGCCGCCGAACTGCCGCATCGCAACGAGCTGTGCGTGGGGCCTGAAGCGTTCGAACACCTGTTGATCTGGCTGCAACGGCATTTTGAATGCGTGCCGTTGATGAGCTTGCTGCTGGCCGACCCGGAAAGCGTTCCGAACCGTCCGCGGGTGGCCCTGACGTTCGACGATGGCTGGCGCGACAACGCCATGAATGCCTTTCCCCTGCTGCGCCAGTACCAAGTGCCGGCGAGCATTTTCCTGTCCACCGATTTTGTTGGCAGCCGCCAGCATTTCTGGTGGGAAAGCATCGGCGAAACCCTCTGGGGCAGCCATGGGCAGCTGGCGCGGCATTCGCTCATCGAGCATTTGCAGCAGGTCGGCCGGCCATTGCCGGTGCTGCTCGATGACATCGACGACGAGCGCCGCAGCCTGGCGCTGTTGCATTTCCTGCAAAGCCTGAAAACCCTCGACGCGCGAACCCTGAGCGATCTCACCGAGGCCTGCCCGCACGGCTCGCAACCCCAGGCATTGGACTGGACCCAGGTGCGCATGCTCGAAGATTCCGGCCTGATCCGCTTCGGCCCCCACGGTGCCAGCCATGCGATCCTGACCGGGCTGGACGACCAGCGCTTGCACGAGGAACTGACCCGCAGCTGGATAGCTTTGGAAAATGGCTGCGCGCAACCCCTGCCGGTGTATTGCTACCCCAACGGTGATCATGACGCGCGGGTACGCGAGCAGGTGGCGGCCCACGGTTTTCCGTTTGCCCTGGGCACCGAGGCCGGGCTGTATCGCCATGATGGCGACCCCTTGAACCTGCCACGCTTCGGCGTCAGCCAGCGCAATGCCTGTCATCCCGAGTTGCTGGCCTGGCGCATCCGTCGAGGAACCCGCTCATGAGCCGAGCCCATTATCTCAAGCATCTGGCCCTGAGCATGGGCACGCGCCTGGCGATGATCGCTCTGCGTCTGCTGCGCAACGTGTTGTTGGCAAGAATCCTGGGGCCCAGCGAGCGTGGGCTGTTTGCGTTGCTCAGTACCCTGCCCGACCTGATCAGCGCCGCCACCAGCGGTGGCCTGAATTCCGCCGTCGGTTACCAGGCCGCGCAGCAGCGCTCGATGGGCTTGTTGCTCAGCCAGGTGTTGGTGTTCGGCTGCCTGCTTGCCGGGTTGTTGACCTTGTTGGTGGTGGCGCTGGTGCGGGAATTCGGCGCTGAGCTGGACATCACCACGCAATTGGGATTGCTGGCCTGGCTGCTGTTGCTGGCCGTACCGCTGACCGTACTCAAGAGCGGCCTGCTGACGCTGCACAATGCCTCGGGCGGCGTGGGCGCGTTCAACGCGTTGCGGCTGATCGAGTCGCTGGCACCGCTGTTGTTGTTTGTGGCGCTGTTCTGGATGTGGCAAGACAAGGCGCTGGAGGCGGCGCTGATCAGTTGGCTGGCGGGCTTGAGCCTGGTGGTGCTGGCCGGCTGGATGTGGTTGCGCCGCGATCATGCGGTCGAGCTGCAGTGGGACCGCGCCGGCCAGAACGAGCTGTTGCGCTACGGCGCCCGCAGCCATCCTGACCTGCTGTTCCAGCAAGTGGTGCTGCGCTCGGATTTCCTCTTCATCGGCGCCCTGCTGGGCAGCACGGCGCTGGGGCACTACGCCATGGCCAGCGCCGCGGCCGAACTGCTGCTGATCGTGCCGGAAGCGGTCACCACGCCGCTGATGAAACGCCTGCTGCAGCAAGACCGCGACATGCAGCGCCTGACCCCGCTGGCCTTGCGCCTGACCGCCACGGTGATGCTTGGCGCTTGCCTGGGCATGGCGCTGATTGGCGAGTGGCTGATCGTCACGCTGTTCGGCGCCGCCTATCAACCGGCCTACCCGGCCCTGCTGGCGTTACTGCCGGGGCTGTTCGGGCTGTGCTACGCGAGCATCCTGCGCCTGGATCTGCTGGGCAAGGACCGACCCGGCACGGTGTCGCTGCTGATGGGCGTCGGCGCGCTGCTGAACCTGGCGCTGAACCTGGTCCTGATACCGCGCTACGGCATCGTCGGCGCGGCCGCCGCCTCGTCGATCGCCTATCTGGGGGTAACGCTGGCGCTGCTGGGCATGTACTGCCGCCTAAGCGGCGTGGCGCTGTGGCAGACACTGATCATCCTGCCCAGCGATTTGCTGCCGATGCGCCAGATGCTGCTGGGGAAATCCGCGTGAACATCGCCGTCCGCCAGACCGCCATCGCGAGCAAGCTCGCTCCCACAGGGTCCAGGGTTGGCAACGCTATTTGTATCCGCCACGCCTCCCATGTGGGAGCGAGCCTGCTCGCGAAAGCGCTGGGTCAGTTGGCTAGGATGTTGAAGGTGACGGCCCCTTCGCGAGCAGGCTCGCTCCCACATAGG
>NZ_JBHFJB010000105.1:0-4703 GCF_057334555.1 Pseudomonas sp. AGC41 | reverse complement strand
CACATAGGTTTGGGGTTGGGCAGGGTATTTGTGTTCTCCAAATTTCCACTGTGGGAGCGAGCTTGCTCGCGATGGGGCCAGTGGGGTGCATGCGAAAAGTCGGCGCCGGTCTATGCCTTCTGGCCCTCGCAGCATCGGCCCATGGCGCGTCCATGCAATGGACCGGTATCCGCGACGGCAGCCTGTACCTGCAGACCGACCAGCCGAGCACTGTGACCGTACGCTGGGTGCCCGCCTGGCAGGCCGATGCCAATGCCGAACACCTTTACCTGCTCGACGGCCAGGGGCGCCTGGCCGGTGAACGCCTGGTCGAGGCGGCACAGACCCGTGGCGAGCAGCAGTGGCCGCTGCGGCCTGGTGCCGCCAGTTATCGCCTGGAAATTCCCGGCTACAGTTTCCGCCGTTATACGGTAGAGCACGACGCGCGCACCCGTGCCCTGTTCGCCCCGGCGAAAGTGCATTTCAGCGCCGAAGCCCACGATGGCGACGAGTTGTACTTCAAGGTGGCGGCCGGCGAACGCGCAGTGCTGGCGGGTAAATTCCATGACGGCGTGCGTGCGCTGCAAGCCCGGCGCGTCGGCGATGGCAAACAGCTCCAGCTGAATCTCAAACCGTACCGCGCCTATTGGCAGTTCGATCAGGTCGCGCTGCCGGTGGCTGACGTCGAGCAGACCTGGCGTTTGCACTTGCAAGGCAACGGCAAGGTAGCGTTCTGGCTCGACGGTAGCGCCAACCTGTTTGCCCAGGACCCGGCGCAGTTGCAGCCGGTGCGCCAGGATCCGGGCCAAACCCACCTGACCCTCCATGACGCTGTGCTCGGCCCCACCCCCAGCTTGGGCATGTCCCTGCCCTATGTGTTGCCGCCACCGTCCGCCTACGCGGTGATCGATACCCTCAAGCCCCGATCGGCCACCTACTACAGCTTCGTCGATGTCACGGCGGCCAAGGCCGATCATGAGGATGCGTTCCGGCGCTTGTACCAGGATCGCTTCGGCATCACCCGAGATATCACCCTCTTGGCCGGCAGCCAACGCAAGGCCGATCTGCGCGCCGACCGGACCAGCAACAACGGCCTGCAAGCCTGGCTCGACTCGACCCGCGCCTTGGGCGGCAAGGGCCTCCATTACCTGAGCTTCGCCGACGAGCCGAACCTCAACTATCCAGACTTCGCCAGCTTCCACCAGATGTTCGAAAGCCTGGCCGCCCAGGTCCGCGCCAACGACGCCAATGCCCGCGCCGGAGTGCGCATCGCCATGCCGGCCAGCTCCCGATTCACCAATGGCCCGCTGGCCGAAAACGCGGCGGATCGGCGCGGCATCGATTGGGCACGGCGCCTGCTGGAAACCTCCGGCGACCAGATCGACGCCCTGGCCTGGCATGAATGGATGGTCCGCGACTTGCTGGCGACCCGGGTCTATCGCAACAGCGTCCGCCAGGCCGCCGAGCTGGTGGGCCTGGACAGCCAGGGCCGGCCGCGCAAAGCCTTGCTGCTGGATCAGACCAACATCTCCAGCGGCTCGAGCCTCAGCCCCTACGATCAGGAAACCCACTATGCCGCGTTGTGGTGGGCCTCGGTAGCGATCAACGCTTCCGCCGACGGCTGGCTGGACATGCTCAACTGGTTCCAGTCCGCCGACGAGCCGCAATACCCCAAAGGCATGGTGCGAGTGCTGGAGAACCAGCGCTTCGAACTCAAGCCGGTGGGCCTGGCCCAGCAATTCATTCAGCAGCACTGGCTCGACCAGGTGCTGCGCCTGGACAACGACGCGTTTGAAGTCGATGCGCTGGCCATGGCCACCGGGCGGCAACGCAGCCTGCTCGGCGTGAACAAAAGCACCCGTGCCCATCACGTCAGCCTGCAGGGCACGGCCTGCCCGCAGCCCGGCGCCAGCCTGGAGTATTTCGGCCCCGACAACATCAGCCGCAACGTCCCGTTCGACTGCAAGGCCGGCCAGGTCGGATTTCTCCTCCCAGGAGAAACCGTATTCGCCCTGCGCTGGACTGCCACCCTTTCCCCCCAACCCGCCATGCGTCAGGAGGCTCCATGAACGCTCTGCAAAAATTGCGTGATCGCATTCAGAAAAAAGGCCTGCGTTCCGTTTTCAAATTGCTGGTACGCCGCTTCGTGTTTTTCCATTCGCAACTGGTATGGCTGGAACACGATGTGAGAATCCCGCTGCGGCCGCATACCCTCAGGCCCTACCCACCGGTACGTCGCGAGTTCATCACCGTCGAAAACGCCGACGCTTTCGCCAGGCATTTCGGCGACCGCGTCGAAACCATGCGCGAGCTGGCCGCAGAAGGTTATACCGGCCTGATGTACCTGGACGACAAGGGCGACACCGTCGGTTTCGCCTGGGCCAGTACACGAGACTATTTTGATCGCCACTTCTATGGCTGCTGGTTCCCGATCAAGCCTGGTGAATACTTCCAGTTCGGTGGCGAGATGATCCGTGCGTACTGGGGCTCCCAATTGTCGGCGGATGTACAAACCGACATATGGAAAGTCATGGCGGACAAGGGCTGCGAAAAAATGGTCGATGTCTGCGATCTGCAGAACACCCCAGCGATCAAGATGCACATCCGCATGGACTTCCAGGAACGCGGCCAGATCACCCATGTGTATTGCCTGTTTGGGCGTTTCCGGTTCTTTCGCGACACGTTCTACAGCGGCTCGGTACTCGACGGCTTCCGTAAACCGGCCCGGCCGGTTGCATCGGCTGCGGCGGCCTGACGTCCATGGCGATCCGGTTCCAGTGGTGTCGCTCGCTGAGCGTGGCGGAGTTTCCTGCAACGGCTTATGAAGAGCTGCGAACCCAGGTGGTCGACGCTACGCCGTTCAATACGCTGGCCTGGCTGCAAGCGGCGGAATTCGCCCTCGCGCCCGACCAGCAACTCCATGTGCTGCTGGGCTGGCAGGACCAGACACTGTGCCTGTGCCTGCCTCTGGTAGCGGGGCAGGAGCGCATCGGTGGGCTGCGCTTTCGGGTGTTGCATCACTTGGGGTTTCCACTGGCTGACCGTATCGCCCTGCTGGTGCGCATGGACGCCGAAGCCATGGGCCAGGCGCTGGTGCAGATCCGCCAGCAGGTGCCTCACGCGTTGCTGCAATTGAATGAAGTGATCGAGCCGGTCGGCGAACAAAGCGTGCTCAGTGCCTGGATGGCGCTGAGTTCAACCGGCGAACGGCGGCTCAGTTGCCGGGTCCCGGTGCACCTGATCAGCGACAGCGATCATCAGGAAATCACCGGCGATCCGCGTTACAAGTTGCGCCGCGCGCGCAAGCGGATCGCCGCTTGCGGTGCCGAAATACGTCGGGTGACGCCGGATGCCATCGGCATGGGGCAGCTGCTGCGGGCTCTCGCTGAAGTCGAGGCGGCCAGTTGGAAAGGCGAAGAAGGTGTCGGTATCTTCGCCGACCCCGGGCGCCGGCAATGGATGAACCTTGCCTTCACCGCCCTCGCCGCCCAAGGCCTGGTGCGGGTGGTGATGCTGGAGCTGAACGGCGAGTGCATCAGCTATCGCCTCGGCCTGCTCGACCAGGGACGGCTGTACGACTACAACCTGGCGTTCCTGCCGCGGCACGCCGACCTGGGCAGCGGTCGGGTCTTGCTCGAAGAGTGGATCCGCTGGGGGCTGGACGAGAACTGGCGGTGGATCGATGCATCACGCGTCAGTCTGGAGAATTCCAGCCATCAACTGCACGAACGTATGACCGGCCAACTTGAGCACTGGCGCTGGAGTTTCTATTCCTGGCGGCCCGACGGCCTGCTCCTGGGGTTCGCCCTGCGGCTATGGAAAAGCCTGAAGCCCTGGCTCGGCAAGCGCCGCGCCAAACCGCCCGCGACGACGTCGCCCACTGCCGAAAAGCCGGAGGACACACATGCCTCGCCAAGTGATCGTCAACGCTGATGACTTCGGGCTCAGCCTCGATGAAAACCAGCTGATTCTGCGAGCCTTCGAGGCGGGCGTGATCAGCTCCGCCACGGCCATGGCCAACATGCCGGGGTTTGACCAGGCGTGCGAACTGGCCCGACACCCACTGCTTGAAGGGCGCATCGGCCTGCATTTCAATCTCAGTTACGGACCGCCGCTGAGCCAGGCAATCAGGACACGGCAGACGTTCTGCAATGCAACAGGCGAATTCGACCTCAATCTGTCGCGCTACAGCCTGCGGCTGGGGACGGATGACCTGGCGGCCGTGGAAGAAGAACTCCAGGCGCAGTGGCAATACTGCCTGGACCGTGGCCTGCGTCCGAGCCATCTGGACTCTCATCAGCATGTACACAACATCTGGCCCGTCGGCGAACTGGTGGCTCGCTTCGCCGCTCGGCAAGGCGTGCCCATGCGCCTGGCACGTAACCTGGGACCGAACCTGAGCGTGGCCAAACGCATCTTCAAAACCCTGCTCAACCGCCGCTTGCGCAGGCTCTGCGGCGCAACGGCGGATTATGTCTGCACGCCAGCGGACCTGCATCACGCGGCGCCACCGAAGCATGGTTCGCTGGAAGTGATTGTTCATCCGCTGCAACTGGACGGGGATTTTGGCGACGCCAGCCTGGCCCGCGACAACTCGCTGACCCAAGTGCTGCACAGGCGCCTGGCGGGGGTGCCGAAGGTGGGGTATGGCGAGCGGGGGCGGGAGTTTGAGCGAATTGAGTTTGGCGATCTGTACTGACAAAAGGCTGGTCTGCCGCAGGCCC
>NZ_JBHFJB010000104.1:119508-135958 GCF_057334555.1 Pseudomonas sp. AGC41 | reverse complement strand
CCGCCATACTTGGCGGTTTTGCTCATGCCCGAAGATTCGGTAGAGGCCTGGCCCTGGTTGTCATAGGGGTTGGGCGACGCACAGCCGGACAACTGGCCCACGGCAGTAGCGACAACGATCAAGCGACGCGAGGTGAACATGAAGATGCTCCTGGGATTAGTGTTCGCTTGATTTTATCTTTTCCTCAAAACTGAGTACTCGCAAGTGGTCGATTTTAAAAAAACTGTGGCCGTCACGCGTGAATATAGCAAGGCACCCGAATTTTGCTGGCTTAAAATCCAATCAAGCCAACTTGTATTGATGCGTAATGTTTCGAGTCGGCCCCAGGTGTCATGATTCATCAGGGCTGCATGACATGTGCAGGTATCCGCCAGGGTCGCTTTAATGTTTGCGGCTTTTTAGCGAAAATTCTTACAGAACTTTCGTTCGAGAATTAGAGACTTTTCTTAGTTGCCTTAAAAAAAATCATGTGCAAGGCTAGTGGTGCTGACAGGAACTGGTCGGTATTTTGAATTTGGTAGCAGCACTGGCTCTTCTTGCTTCATGAATCAGAGAGGTTGTCGTATGTCAGAACAAAAAAACAAATACATAAATACATTCGCGTCAGTGATTGTTCGCAGTATCCCCACAGCTTCGGCCTGCTTCACAATTTATTGCGTGTGGCCATTCCTGCTTCGTCGGATCTAAAAAAATTCCTGAAGGCAATATTAATTGGAAGCGGCATTGCCCCTGCAAGCGTTGCGTGTTTGCGCAGCGCCGAGGTTATTTCAAAGTGAAGGGATTGCTGAAAAGGATAGGGCTGGCGCCAGGGATGCGCAATATCGTTTTTCTCCGGTTGTTGTTCGTCATTGCAAATGCCTTAGGACCTTTTGCAGCCTTGTTTTTCCAGCGTCATTACCAGCTCGACAGCTCGGCGGTGGCGTTGGTGATCACGCTAATGTCGGCGTTCTATCTAGTCGGCAATCTGCTGGGCGGGGCGCTGGTCGGTCATTGTTCCTTCCGGGCGCTTTTGATCAGTGCTTCGTCCTGCTCATCGGTTTTTTTGTTGTTCGCCGCCCTGTCCAGCTCATCGGTCACTTCCATTACGATGGTCCTGTTGTTCATGCTGTGCGCGGGCCTGATCACACCCGTATTCAGTGTCCTCACGTCTTTGGTGGCAAGTGAAAGTAACCGCACCGCTTCCTTTGGCTATTTGCACTTGGCCAGCAATCTGGGGGCAGCGCTGCTGTTCGTGATCGGAGGATATTTGCTTGGCCTTGACAGTCACTACCTGATGCTTTTTGCAATGGTCGTGAGTGTGTTGTGCATTTTAGCGAGTGTCTTTCTGGCGATGCCGGAACGCCTCAGCACTTTGCCTGAAGCGAGAAGGGCTTCCCTTGCCGCGATGATCGATGTGCCAAGAATCGTGATCATCGCCGGCGCCATGTTCTTTGCGTTGTCTGTGCTGGATGCGCAGCGAGAATATCAGTTGCCTCTATGGCTTGACATGGTGACGATGGGCAAAGCCGCCAGCTTGTTCGGTGCCGTCGGGATCGTCAATGCGTTGCTGGTGATCTTATTGACGCAACCACTGATAGCGTTGACGTCGCGTTATGGGGCACTCACCAATCTCTCTCTGGCTGCGGTTTTTTACGGTATTGGATTTGGCGCCTATGCCTTTTTCGAGCAGACAGTTCTGATCTTGTCGTTTGTTTTCTTCTGGACGCTGGGTGAAATTCTCGGCATTACCTATATCACTGCGCTGATTTCGCAGAAAACCACATTGCAAACTCAGGCCAGTCTTTTTTCCCTTATTCCGATCGTGCTGGCAGGGGCGAGAATGGTGTCCGTAGGGCTGGGCGCCTCGTTGATCACCGGGATCGGTTTCCAACTGAGTTGGAGCCTCTATGGGCTGTTGGGCATCCTGTTCGGAGGCGGCTGTCTTTTAGTCGCTGCCAGGACGGCTGTAGCGCCCCGTGTTTCATCGCCGGACGGGAGCTGAAGCGGATCTACCGGTAACTTTTAAGGAGTATGAGCCGAGCGAGTTATTTGCCGTTCAGCTACAGCAATATTGAGGAGCCTCTATGCGACCGCAGTACGATCCAGCTCGCGTTGAAAGTATGGCGCAGGCCAAATGGCTGCAAAATGATGTGTTCAGGGCGGTCGAAGATGAAAGTCGACCCAAGTTCTATGCTTGCTCGATGCTTCCTTATCCATCGGGCAAATTGCACATGGGGCATGTTCGCAACTATACGATCAACGACATGTTGGCCCGTCATATGCGCATGAAAGGATTCAACGTGCAAATGCCGATGGGCTGGGACGCTTTCGGCTTGCCGGCAGAGAATGCGGCCATGCAATCAGGTGTTTCTCCAGCCGAGTGGACACGGCTGAACATTGCGGACATGAAGGCACAAATGCAGCCGCTGGGACTGGCTTTCGACTGGTCGCGCGAGATCGCCACCTGCGACCCGCAATACTATAAATGGAGTCAGTGGTTTTTTCTCAAGTTGTTGGAAAAGGGCGTGGCGTACAAGAAAACCCAGATAGTCAATTGGGATCCTGTCGACCAAACGGTGCTAGCCAATGAACAGGTGATTGACGGTCGAGGCTGGCGGTCGGGAGCACTGGTCGAGCGGCGGGAAATTCCCGGGTACTACCTGCGTATCACGCGATATGCTGAAGAGTTGCTGCCAGCCATCGATACACTGGATGGCTGGCCCGAGAGAGTGCGCACCATGCAACGCAATTGGATCGGGAAGGCCAGCGGAGTTCGTCTGGCATTTGGTCACCAGATCAGGAATGCCTCGGAGCAACTGATCGATGCAGGCAAGATGTGGGTGTTCACAACCCGAGTGGACACGCTAATGGGAGTGACCTTCTGTGCCATTTCTCCCGAGCATGCATTGGCCAGACGTGCTCTGGAACTCAATCCCAGCCTGGAGCCGCAGGTACGGGCGTGTCGTGAAGCGGCTGAGGTAGATCCCGCTTCCAGCATCCAGGTCAAGATTGGCGTTCCCATCGGTTTAAACGTCGCGCACCCTTTGACCGGTGAACCTGTCCCCCTATGGATTACCAGCTACGTGCTCAGCGAATATGGTGAAGGCGCCTTGATGGCCGTACCTGCCCACGATGAGCGTGACTTCGACTTTGCCAATCAATACGGGTTGCCTGTTCGCCAGGTCCTTGCTTGTGAGGATCAGGTCTATGACGTTCAAGACTGGTCTGACCGACTTGCCTGTCGGGACGGCCATCTCATCAACTCCGGCGCCTACGATGGGCTGACAGTCACACAGGCCACCCAGGCCATCGTCGCGGCGTTGGTTGAACGTGGGATGGGTGAGGAAACCACCAGCTGGCGTCTGCGCGATTGGGGTATTTCACGGCAACGGTATTGGGGGACGCCCATCCCAATCATCCGCTGTGAACACTGTGGCGACGTCCCGGTACCTTATTCGGATCTGCCTGTGGTGTTACCGACCGATTGCATTCCCGACGGCAGCGCAAATCCGTTGCTGGCGCATGACGGGTTTCGCCATGTGGCTTGCCCTCGCTGCGCTGCTCCGGCGCTACGGGAAACGGACACCATGGATACCTTCGTCGATTCGAGCTGGTATTTCATGCGCTACTGCGATCCCGATTGCGAGACTGCGATGGTCGGACCTGGCAGCCGATACTGGATGCCGATCGACCAATACATCGGCGGTATCGAACACGCGGTGCTTCATTTGCTGTACGCCAGGTTTTGGACCCGGGCAATGCGGGATGAAGGGCTGGTGGCGTTCAGTGAACCATTCAAGAACCTGTTCACCCAAGGAATGTTATTGCGGGAAAGTTACTACCGCAAAGCGGACGATGGCAGTCGGCGATGGTTTTATCCCGGGCAGGTAACGGTCGAATATGATGAAAAAAATCGTCCGGTCAGGGCGACGGCGCTTGAGGACGGTTTGCCTGTCACCATTGGCAACGTGGAAAAAATGTCGAAGTCGAAGAACAACGTCGTCGAACCGAAAGACATCATCGACAAGTTCGGCGCCGACACCGCCCGTTTGTTTACCATTTTTGCTGGGCCACCCGACCAGAGCACGATCTGGAGCGACAGTGGAGTTGAGGGCGCTTATCGCTTTCTGCGTCGGCTATGGACTTTCGCCTGTAACAGTCAGGGCCGGACTGGCAAGGATGCACGGGTTGAGGACGTTGCCGAATCCAGGCGTGTGCGCTTTGAGATGCATCGCTTGCTGCGGCAGGTCAACAACGATTATGAGCGGATGCAATACAACACGGTAGTTTCAGGCGCGATGAAGATGCTCAGGGTGTTGGAGGGGAGCAGGGCTGCGAGCCAGCACGCGGCCGACGAGGGAATGTCGATTCTGTTGCAAGTCCTGAATCCTGTGACACCGCACATAACACAGGTACTCTGGACAGAACTGGGTTTCGCCGGTGATATCTACGACAGTTCGTGGCCGGTGCCGGACGATGAAGCCTTGAAGCAGAACGAAGTCAAAATGGTGGTGCAAGTCAATGGCAAATTGCGCGGGGAAATCCTGATCGAGTCTGGTGCCGATCAAGAAACGATACGGGGCCAGGCATTGGCGGACCCAGTGTTGCGTAACTACTTGGAAGGTACGAGCAGGATGATTGTAGTGCCCAACCGGCTGGTTAACTTCGTGATCTGATTTCCGGTCGCTGACTCCGCTGCCGCCCCTGTAGGAGAGGCTTGCCGGCGAAGGCGTTTGTGGGCACCACGAGGTTCGAGACTGCCTTCTCTGGCAAGTTATTGCAGGAAAAGCAGATGAAATTACGGCCAACAAAAAAGGGGGCCATGCTTCCATGGCCCATTTTTCATTCACGGCCCAGCGCTTACGGGTACTGCTGATAAGTCTGCCCCTGCTGCGGCGGCGCCTGGTACTGCTGCCCCGGAATCGCCTTGAGGTTGACTTCGACCCGACGGTTTTGCGCACGGCCATTGACATCGGCGTTGCTCGCCACCGGGTTGTCAGGGCCGGCGCCACGGGCTGAGAGGTTGGCACCGCTGACGCCTTGGGACGTCAGGTAGGTCGCCACGCTCTGCGCGCGGCGCTGGGACAGGTCCATGTTGTGCTGGCGGCTGCCGGTGCTGTCGGTGTAACCGACAATCTCGATCTGGTTCTGGTTGAACTCCTTGAGGGAGTTGGCCAGGTTGTTCAGCGGCTGGTAGAAGCTCGACGCGATGTTCGCCGAGTCGGTGGCGAAGGTGATATTACCCGGCATGATCAGCTTGATCTGGTCGCCCTGGCGCTGCACTTCAACACCGGTATTGGCCATGCTGGCGCGCAGTTTCTTTTCCTGCTGGTCGGCGTAGTAACCGTAGCCGGCAGCGGAAGCGCCCACCACCGCCGCGCCGATCAACGCACCCTTGCCCCGGTTATCGTGACCGATGGCCGCACCGGCCAATGCCCCGGCCAGCGCGCCGAGGCCGCCATACTTGGCGGTTTTGCTCATGCCCGAAGATTCGGTAGAGGCCTGGCCCTGGTTGTCATAGGGGTTGGGCGACGCACAGCCGGACAACAGGGCCACGGCAGTAGCGACAACGATCAAGCGACGCGAGGTGAACATGAAGATGCTCCTGGGATTCAGTCTGAGTGCCAAAGTGCAGGCAATCGACTCTGGCTGGCGTTGGAACGCGACAATCGTCAAAAATTCCGTCGCGCTGCGCTTCGCCCGGACCGGTCACCATGAGCCATCGGTCCGGGCGAGGTAGCCTCACGCCTGTGCCAGACAGCGGCTCACGCCCCTGACGATCATCTCGACTTCCCGTCCGTCAATCGTCAGTGGCGGCAGCAGGCGAATGGTCTTGCCCCGGGTGACGTTGATCAGCAAGCCATGATCCCGGGCGGCGCAGAGGGTCAGGTCGCGAACCGGTTGCTTGAGTTCGATGCCGATCATCAAGCCTTGGCCACGAATATCCAGCACGTTCGGATTGTCGGCCAGTTCGGCCTGCAGCCGACTGAGCAACTGCGCGCCTTGGCGCCTCGCGTTCTCCAGCAGGCCTTGTTCCTCGATGATGTCCAGCACCGTGCAGCCAACCCGACAGGCCAGCGGATTGCCGCCGAACGTGCTGCCATGGCTGCCGGGGGTGAACAGTCCGGCGGCCTTGCCGCGCGCCAGGCAAGCGCCGATGGGCACGCCGTTGCCTAAGCCTTTGGCCAGGGTCATCACGTCCGGCACAATGCCCTCGTGCTGGAACGCGAACCACTGGCCGGTGCGGCCGATGCCGGTCTGGATCTCGTCGAGCATCAACAACCAGGCGCGCCTGGTGCACAAATCGCGCAAAGCCTTCAGGTAACCCGGTGGCGCGAGTTGTACGCCACTTTCGCCCTGGATCGGCTCTACCAGGATCGCAACGATGCGCTCGCCGTGGGCTTGCTGGACTTTTTCCAATGCGCCGAGATCGCCGAACGGCACCTTGATGAAATCACCTGGTAACCGATTGAAACCCAGCCGCACCGAGGGCCCGTCGCTGGCGGACATCGTGCCGAGTGTGCGCCCGTGGAAAGCGTTGTCCATCACCACGATCAAGGGCTGTTCGACGCCTTTGTGCCAGCCATGCAGGCGGGCTAGCTTCAATGCGGTTTCATTCGCCTCGGCGCCGGAATTGTTGAAAAACGCCCGTTCCATCCCCGAGAGCTGCGTGAGTCGGTGGGCCAACCGCTGCTGCCAGACGATGCTGTATAGGTTGGACGTGTGCAGCAGCAGGCCGGCCTGTTCACTGATGGCTGCCACCAGCCGCGGATGGGAATGGCCCACGTTGGTCACCGCCACGCCCGCCACCGCATCCAGATATTCGCGCCCGTCCTGATCCCACAGACGGGTACCCAAGCCATGGGTGAAATTCAACGCCAAGGGTTGGTAAGTGCTCATCAGGCAGGCGGCAGTCATGACATCTAGCTCCATCGGGTGATTTTTTCCAGTATGGTTAGCCACCCTTACTGGATAAACCTCGCATTACTTCATTCATTTAAAAGCAGAGCTTGATAATGGACCTGTTCCAGGCAATGGCCGTTTACGTGAAAGTGGTGGAAACCGGCAGCCTGACCGCAGCGGCCCAGGCGTGCGAAATGTCGTCGACGATGGTGGGCAATCACCTTCGGGCGTTGGAACAACGTCTGGGTGTGCGCCTGATCAACCGTACGACGCGTCGTCAACGCTTGACCGAATTCGGCTCGGCCTATTATCAACGCTGCCTGGAGGTGATCGGGCTGGTTGCCGATTCCGAACGCCTGGCTGAACAGACCCAAGGCGACCCTTCCGGCACCCTGCGCATCACCGCGCCGCTGACCTTTGGTACGGAGCGCCTCGCCCCGGCGCTGGCCGAATACAGCCAGCGTTATCCCCAGGTCAAGCTCGACGTGGTCTTGACCAACCAACGGCTCGACCTGCTCGATCACGGCTTTGACGTCGCCATTCGCCTGGGCAGTCCCGACCCGAAGCTGATCGCTCGTCCCCTGATGGACTACACCCTGACCGTCTGCGCATCCAAGGCGTATCTGGCACGGCGCGGCACCCCGCAGAAACCCGAGGACCTGCAACAGCATGACTGCCTGTCGTTTGCCTACTCCGCCGGAGATGAATGGCGTTTCGCCCAGGAACACTGGCCCATCAACGGGCCGGAAGGCGAAATCAAAGTGCCGGTGCGTGGGCCGATGCTGATCAACAGCTCGTCGGGCCTGCATCGCGCCGCCCTGGCCGGCATG
This sequence comes from Pseudomonas sp. AGC41, assembly GCF_057334555.1. NCBI lineage: Bacteria > Pseudomonadati > Pseudomonadota > Gammaproteobacteria > Pseudomonadales > Pseudomonadaceae > Pseudomonas > Pseudomonas sp. AGC41. The sequence continues at coordinate 128,246 of NZ_JBHFJB010000104.1, read as the reverse complement.
GGCGTGGTGATGCTGCCGGACGCGCTGGTGGCACAGGACCTTGAGGACGGACACTTGGTGGCGCTGTTGCAGGACTATCAACTGCCCCATCGGCCGATGAGCCTGATGTACGCCCAGGATCGCTATCGTTTGCCGAAGCTGCGCAGTTTTGTCGAGTTTGCGCTGCAGAAGTGGAGCAAACCCTGAAGTATTCCGAGTCCCATCAACCATGCCTCCCGCTAGTGGCGCCCCGCCCCATCGGCTACTCTTAACCCCTGGGAAGCGTTTTGATATCAGGGCTGATTGAGGGAACGATGATGGACGACGCCTCGAAGATCGACTTGCTGCGGTTCGACTTGTCCGATCTGGACGAAAACCTGCTGCACACCATCATGGAACTGGTCAGCGATGGCATCTGGGACTGGAACGCCAACACCGGCTTCGTCTATCGCAATCCCGGTTGGTACACGATGCTCGGCTATACGCCGCACTCCCTGAGCAACACCGTGCTGACCTGGGAGAGCGTGATCCACCCGCAGGATTACCCCCAGGTGATGGCGCTATTCGACGACTACCTCGAACAACGCGCCCCTAAGTACCAGGCCGAATACCGCTGCCGCGCCTATGACGGCTCCTATATCTGGATCGAAGACCGCGGCTACGTGATCGCCCGCAACCCCGATGGCAGCGTCGCCCGCATGATCGGCGCCCATCGCAGCATCGACGACAAGAAGCGTCTGTTCGAACAACTTGAACGGCGCAACAAATCCCTCGAAGCCATCATCGAAGAACGTACCCGCGAACTGTCCCGGGTCAACGAGCAGTTGCAGATCCAGCTCGAGGAAAACCGCAGGCTCGCCGAAACCGACGCCCTTACTCTGGTCGCCAACCGCTATCGCCTGGAACAGGCGCTACCATTGGCCTGTGAACGTGCGCAGCGCTTTCGCGAGCCGTTGTCGCTGATTGCCATGGATGTCGACGACTTCAAGGACATCAATGATCGCTACGGCCATGCTTTCGGCGACGCGGCCCTGATACAAGTGGTACAGGCGGTCAAGCGCTGCGAGCGCGACGGCGACCTGCTGGTGCGCTGGGGCGGCGATGAATTCATCATGATTTTGCCCAACACGTCCAAGGCCGACGCAGTTCTATTGGCTGAAACCATCCGCCGGGGGCTGTCCGATCTGCTGCCGGTGGGCGACTTCCAGATCACCATGAGCTTTGGCGTGGTGCAACGCCGCGAAGACGAACCGCAAGCGACGCTACTGGACCGGGCTGACCAGGCGCTGTATCGCTCCAAGATGGCCGGCAAGAATGTGATCTGTGAATGAACGGACAGTGCCCGATTGGATCCTCAGGGCGCTGCGGTAGTCATAGCTGTAACCCTTGCAATCAGGTTCTCGCCTTTGCCGACTCGACTCCTCTGTTCTTCACCCGTATTGGTGGGCTGCGCGGGCTGGTCATTGCCAAGGGAGCAGTGGCCCGCTTTTCCCCTTGAAGGCACCCATTTGCAGCGCTACAGCGCCCGCTTCCCGGCGGTGGAAATCAACAGTTCGTTCTACCGCCCGCACCGTCCCGCCACCTATGCAAAATGGGCCGACAGTGTGCCGGCGGGCTTTCGCTTCTCAGTCAAGGTACCGAAGCAGATCACCCATGAGCGGCGCTTGCATGATTGCGAGGGGCTAGTGGATGAGTTCCTCGGGCAATGCTCGCAATTGAAGGAAAAACTCGGCTGCCTGTTGATCCAGTTGCCGCCGTCGCTGGCCTTCGACAGCACCCAGGCCGAGGGCTTTTTCAAAGCCTTGCGTGACCGTTACCAGGGCCACGCGGTACTCGAACCCCGGCACCCGAGCTGGCTCACACCAGAGGCCATGGCACTGCTTGAGGAAGAGCGCATTGCCCGCGTCGCCGCCGACCCGTCGCCTCTGCCGGGCGGCGATCAACCGGCGGGCTGGGCGGGCGTGCGTTATTACCGGCTGCATGGCTCGCCGCGCATTTATTACTCCGCCTATGAAGACGCCTGGCTGCAGCGACTGGCAGACCTACTGAAGGCTGCCCCGGACACGCCGACCTGGTGCATCTTCGACAACACCGCCAGCGGCGCCGCGACGCCCGACGCGTTGCGATTGCTGGACCTGCTGCGCGACTGAAATATCACCGGTGGCCGGTCCGGCCGTGACAACGCGGCCCGGGTCCAATAGATTAGGCGACCGAAAAAAGCCCCGTGCGTTTTCTCGCCATATCCCGCTAACAGAAGTAGTGAAATTTCAATGTCCGATTCCAATACCGCTGAATCTGTAGTCTCCCTGTCGTCCAAAGCGGAATACGAAAACTCCATCAATCTTTCACAGCATCTGCCCCAGGCCAAAAGCATCAGCGAAATGGTCCTCGATGCCTTTCAGTCGAACCGCGAAAGCGACCAGATCCGCGAACTGCGCACCGCCATTCGCCAGGCTCACGATGCATTCGACGATGACAAGGCCTACGCATTGATGGGCCAGCTCAAGCAACTCAAGGACGCCGAAGCCGCCGACTTCGCCGCGCTGGAAGACCTCAGCAGCCGCTTCCCGATCAGCCGTATCCTTTCCAGCTACAAGGATGATCCGGCGTTCCAGGAACTGGTCTACGGCCTGGCCCTGAAAGTGCTGAACCAGACCCATCAGGCCATCAGCAACCCGAGCGGCAGCAAGGGCAAGGCCACGCGCGCCAAGAAGGAAGCCGAGGTGTTTGTCATCAGCAAGGACGGCATCAGCGTCACCCTGCCCTTGCGCACACCACGCTCCAAGCCGAGCGTCGACCGCGAGGCCTTCGAATTCCTCGGCTTCAACTTCATCGGCGAAGGCGACGAAGCCGAGCTGGAAAGCGAAACCTTCCTGGACAACGACGGCACCGAACAGCCGGTCACCCGCAAAAGCATCGTCACCGCGCTGCAGCAGCAAAAGGCCTTCGACGGCTACAGCATCGCCCAGCAATAACCCCCGAATCCGGGCCCTTGTGGGAGCGAGCCTGCTCGCGAATTCGCCGTGTCAGTCGACATCAACTCAACTGACCCACCACATTCGCGAGCAGGCTCGCTCCCACAGGAAGGTCGACAGCGTCCGGATATCACCCATGAAAAAGCCCCGCGCTTCTCTCGAAGGCGGGGCTTTTTGTGCAACGTCTGAAGCTTAAGGCGCGTACGTCAGCAGCAGCTCACTTGGCACTTTGAAGTCCAGGGACATCATGACGCTCAGGGCGGTGATGGTGAAGATCGAGAACACGAACAGCTTGCGTGCCCAGACTGTGTCATCCACTGCCTTGTAGCCAGTCCAGGCCATGTACAGCCAGTACATGCCCATGGCGGCGGCGACGGCGAGGTAGCTCATGCCGGCGTAACCGCTGAAGGTCAGCATCAAGGTCGCCACGAGGAAGGCCAGGATGTAGAGCAGGATGTGCTTCTTCGCCACCTGGATACCGCGCTTGACCGGCAGCACCGGAATCGAGGCCGCCAGGTAGTCGTTGAAGCGGAAGATCGCGATGGCATAGGAATGCGGCATCTGCCACAGGCTGAACATCACCAGCAGCGTCAGCGCAGCCATGTCGAAGCTGTTGCTGACCGCGACATAACCGATCACTGGCGGCATCGCACCCGACAGGCTGCCCACCAGCGTGCCGTGGACCGACTTGCGCTTGAGGTACAGGCTGTAGAGGCCGACGTAGATGACAAAGCCGATCACCGCGAACAACGCTGCCAGCGGGTTGGCCACCCAATACAGCAGCGCCACGCCGGCCACGCCCAGCACCGTGGCGAATGCCAGGGCCAGTTGCACCGGAATCAGGCCTTGGACCAGCGCCCGGTTCTTGGTGCGTTCCATCTTGATGTCGATGTCGCGGTCGATGCAGTTGTTGAACACGCAACCAGACGCCACCACCAGGGAAGTGCCGATCATCGCCGCCAGGAAGATGGCCAGATCGACATGCCCTTTCGAGGCCAGGAAAAACCCGCCCGCCACAGAAAGCACGTTACCGAAAATGATCCCCGGCTTGGTGATTTGGATAAAGTGCTTCAGTGACATTCGGACTTTCCTCAGTGCGCCATCATGTTGGAGTGGATGCTGAACATGATCCACAACGACAAGCCGACCAGCAGTACGATCACCAGCGCAGCGAAGACAAACGCAATCACGTTGTTACGCTGGGCGGCCGAGCGGTCCAGGTGCAGGAAGTACACCAGGTGGACCAATACTTGGACCACGGCGAAGATCAGAATGATCCACAGCGTCAGGCTCTTCGGCAGCGTTGGATACATCACCAGGCCGAACGGAATGACGGTCAGGATCACCGACAGGATAAAACCGATGGCGTAGGACTTGACGCTGCCGTGGCCGGCGTCGTGGCCATCATGGGAATGAGCGTTAGCCATTTACAGGGTCCCCATCAGATAAACAACGGTGAATACGCAGATCCACACCACGTCCAGGAAGTGCCAGAACAGGCTCAGGCAGCTCAGGCGCGTCTTGTTGGTGGCGGTCAGGCCGTTTTTCTGGACCTGGTACATCATGATCGCCATCCAGATCAGACCGCTGGTCACGTGCAGACCGTGGGTGCCGACCAGGGTGAAGAACCCGGACAGGAAGCCGCTGCGGCTAGGGCCGTAGCCTTCGGCGATCAGGATGTGGAACTCGTTGATCTCCATGGCGATAAAGCCGGCGCCCAGCAGGAAGGTCATCGCCAACCAGCCCAGTACCTGGGTTTTCTTGCCCTTGAACAACGCCAGCATGGCGAAGCCGTAGGTGATCGAACTGAACAGCAGCAGCGCGGTTTCGCCCAGCACATAAGGCAGTTCGAAGATTTCGTGGCCCGACGGGCCACCGGCGACGTTGTTAACCAGCACCGCATATACCGCGAAGATCGACGCAAACAGAATGCAGTCGGTCATCAGGTAGAGCCAGAAACCGAATACGGTCATCTCGCCGGAGTCGTGGTGATGGTCATCGTGCCCATGGTCATGACCATGGGCGTGTCCAACATTGGTCACTAAGTTCGACATGGTTTAAGCCTGTTCCAACGAGGTTTCAACACGGGTGGCGGAGGCTGGGACTTTCCCGGCCGCGACCAGACGCTTGTGCTGCTCGGCTTCGATGCGCTCGATGACATCCACCGGCACCATGTAGCCCTGATCATCACGGGCGGCATGAATGGTGAAATACACCACGGTGCCGACCAGGCTGGCGATGGCCAGCCACCAGATGTGCCAGATCATGGCGAAACCGAACACGGTCAACAGAGCCCCCATGACCACACCGGTAGCGGTGTTGTTGGGCATGTGGATCGGCGCGTACCTGGCCGGAGTCTGGTACGCGGTACCGTTTTCCTTGGCTTCGGTGAACGGGTCGATGGTTTCCGCTTTCGGCAGCACGGCAAAGTTGTAGAACGGTGGTGGCGAAGAAGTCGACCATTCCAGGGTATGGGCATTCCACGGGTCACCGTGTTCGCACATGTTCTCCGGCTTCTTGCGGTCACGCACACTGACGTACAGCTGGATCAACTGGCAGGCGATACCGACAGCGATCATCACCGCACCGAACATGGCGACGTACAGGTACGGCACCCACTCAGGGTTGGTGGTGGCGTTCAGGCGACGGGTCATGCCCATGAAGCCCAGTGCATAGAGCGGCATGAACGCGACGAAGAAGCCCGAGATCCAGAACCAGAACGCAGCCTTGCCCCAACCTTCGTGCAGCTTGAAGCCGAACGCTTTAGGGAAGTAGAACGCAAAGCCCGCGATGTAGCCGAACACGGCGCCGCCGATGATCACGTTATGGAAGTGCGCGATCACGAACAGGCTGTTGTGCAGTACGAAGTCCGCACCCGGGATGGCCAGCAGTACGCCGGTCATGCCGCCGATGGCGAAGGTCACCATGAAGCCCAGGGTCCACAGCACGTGACTGGTGAAACGCAGGCGGCCCTGGTAAATGGTGAACAGCCAGTTGAACAGCTTCACGCCCGTCGGAATCGAGATCAGCATCGTCGCCAGGCCGAAGAAGGCGTTGACGCTGGCACCCGAACCCATGGTGAAGAAGTGGTGCAGCCAGACCATGAAGCCCAGTACCGAGATCGCGCCGGAAGCGTAGATCATCGAGTGGTGGCCAAACAGTTTCTTGCCGGAGAAGGTCGAGATGACTTCGGAGAAAATACCGAACGCCGGCAGGATCAGGATGTACACCTCAGGGTGACCCCAGGCCCAGAACAGGTTGACGTACATCATCGGATTTCCACCCAGTTCATTGGTGAAAATGTGGAAATCCATGTAGCGGTCAAGCGTCAGCAGAGCGAGTGTAGCGGTCAGGATCGGGAACGAAGCGACGATCAGCACGTTGGCCCAGGTGCAGGTCCAGGTGAAGATCGGCATGTCCATCAGCTTCATGCCAGGGGTACGCATCTTCAGCACGGTGGCCAGGAAGTTGACCCCCGTCAGCGTTGTCCCAAGCCCGGATAGCTGTAGCGCCCAGATGTAGTAATCCACCCCGACGCCCGGACTGTATTGCAGCCCCGACAGCGGCGGATAGGCAACCCAACCGGTCTTGGCGAATTCGCCGACACCCAGGGAAACGTTGATCAGCACCACGCCGGACACCAGCAGCCAGAAGCTCAGGGAGTTCAGGAATGGATAGGCAACGTCACGCGCGCCGATCTGCAGCGGCACTGCGAGGTTCATCAGGCCGGTGAAGAATGGCATCGCCATGAAGATGATCATGATCACACCGTGGGCGGTGAAGATCTGGTCATAGTGTTCAGGCGGCAGGTAGCCGGGCGAGCCCTCGGTGGCCATGGCCAACTGGGTACGCATCATGATCGCGTCGGCAAAACCGCGCAGCAGCATGACCATGGCGACGATGATGTACATCACGCCGATCTTCTTGTGGTCGACCGAGGTCAACCATTCAGTCCACAGGTAAGTCCACTTCTTGAAATAAGTGATACCCGCGAACAACGCCAGACCACCGAGCGCGATGATGGCGAGGGTCACCATGACAATCGGCTCGTGGAACGGGATCGCTTCCCAACTTAATTTACCAAACATCGTTTACTCCTCTGCCCCGGCAGCTGAATGCGAGCTCATGTCCATCCCTTCCATGTTGTGGGCCACTTCCTTGTCTTTCTTCTCGTGATGCATCGGCTTGCCCGGATTCATCCCTTCATACTTATCGATGATGGTCTGGAACAGGTTCGGCGTGACCGACGAGTAGAGTTCGACAGGGTTGTTCTGGCTCGGCTTGGAAAGGGCTTCGTATTCAGCTTTTTCAAGCTGTTTAGGTGCCTTCTTCACTTCGTTTACCCAGGCGTCGAACTCTTCCTGGGTGGTGGCGGTCGCTTTGAACTTCATGCCGGTGAAACCCGCGCCGCTGTAGTTGGCGGAGATACCTTCAAGTTCGGTGTTCTGGTTGGCAATCAGGTGCAGCTTGGTCTGCATGCCGGCCATCGCGTAGATCTGGCCGCCCAGGCCCGGGATGAAGAACGAGTTCATCACGGTGTCGGAGGTAACCTTGAAGTTGATCGGCGTGTGGGCCGGGAACACGATCTTGTTGACCGTGGCGATGCCTTGTTCCGGATAGATGAACAACCACTTCCAGTCCATCGAGACCACTTCGATGGTGATCGGCTTGACGTCGGAATCCAGCGGACGGTACGGGTCCAGGGCGTGGGTCGACTTGTAGGTGATGTAACCCAGGGCAATGATGATCAGTACCGGAATGGTCCACACCGCGATTTCGATCTTGGTCGAGTGGGACCATTTCGGCGTGTAGGTGGCACTGGTGTTGGACGCGCGATATTTCCAGGCGAACAGGAACGTCATGACGATAACCGGCACGACGACCAGCAACATCAGCAGCGTGGCGGTGATGATCAGGTTTCGTTCATCCAGGCCGACCTGGCCCTTGGGATCGAGCAGGGTCATGTTGCAGCCTCCCAGCAGCAACGTGCCGAGCAGCGGCAACAAGCCTAGTAATCGGGGGTACCTGTTTTTACTCATCTCACGACCTCTAAAGCAGCTTGCGCAATGCAGTTGGGTTTTGATCGCCAACACTTCACCCTGCCAAGGGTTGGCATTTTCTTGGATTGAATAAGGGCTGCCCGTCGAACGTCAGACGCTGTTCGACACATCCTGGGCCAGCAGTGAGTTCTTATTCGTTGGTCAAAGGCCTGTTCAAGCCCAATTCCGTTTGGTGCGGGTAGTTGGAGGCACCGACACCTGGGGTCGCATGGGGCGCTGGCGCCCTTCGACCACTCTCGTGCTCAAGCCTGAGCCGGGTCGGAAAATCGGTGCGGGCGATTGTAGTGAGCTGCGGCGTTCGAGACCATGTCTTAACCCGAAATAATTTTTCTCCGATCCGGCAACAATCTGCCGCCGATATTGCAACGGGCCAGCATGTTATCGAAATTAATTCTCAACAAGAACCCCAAAAAAGGTAAGGCTACTACGCCCGATTTAGACAGCTCCAGCAATTTCCAGCGAGCTTTGACCCGCTTTAGGCGCCCATTTTCCGGGGCCTTGAAGGCAACCCGCTGCGCTGTTAAAAATGCCTGCTCCAGAGCGACTCCCAATTGAAAGCGAAGGGTAATCAGGCGGTTTTTTTGTTGCAGAATGAGGCGACAATTCGGCCATCGAACGGCTGCGAGACAGCAGATATGTGACAACATGTCGCACACTGTCGCAGGGTGTTCCTGCCCCCGATCAAGACGGTGCCTCATCCACCCCGAAACGTAAGACGCCCCGG